>SKHA01000302.1 GCA_007117185.1 Spirochaeta sp.
ACTCCTGCTGTTGTTCCCATTGCGCCGGTATCTGGTCGCTCATTCTTCCGGGGCGGCGTCCCGGGCCAGGCGCATCTTTACCGAGAGCACCGCGTACCCCGATGAGAGATCTTCTTTCTGAACAATCACTCCCGGGGGGACTTTGATCTTGATATTGGTGAAGTTCCAGATCGACTGGATCCCGCAGTCTACCAGGAGGTCCGCAACCTGCTGCGCGTGCGACGAGGGCACCGTGAGGATTGCCAGCTCCACCTGGAGCTTGCGAACCCGTTCTTTCAGCTCCGGCAGGGCGTACACTGGAACGCCGTTGATCTTCGTACCGATCTTCCCGGTGTCTGAGTCGAACGCGGCAACGATGTGCATACCGTGACGGGGGAAGATGCGATAGCCCATCAGGGCGGTACCGAGGTGCCCGGCGCCAAGGATGATTGCGTTGTGGACGGTATTCCAGTCCAGAAAACCGTTTATTGCCTGAACCAGCTCCGCCACGGGAAACCCAAGTCGGGGCTTACCGACGATACCCGTTGTGGCCAGGTCTTTTCGCACCTGAATCGGCTCCAGCTCCAGCTCCTCGGCGATGACGGTACCGGAGATATACTCCTTGCCCTCCCGCGCCGCCGCTTCGATGATGTGGAGGTACGCTGGCAGTCGCTTGATGGTGGGCGTACTTGCTACCCTGATATTCTTCATGTAGTCTTTCTCCGGTTCATACTGCGCGATGATTATAGACCGAGAGACTGGAAAAAAACAAACCGTTACCATAGAAAAAATTGTATCCGGTGGTGAAGGACTTTTTCATGACCCCAACGGGGTGGTCGGGTTTGTCTCTGCGGTTCTCCCGGGAGAGTTGGTCGAGGTTGAGATTCATCCCGGAACGTCACGACCCCTGCGCGCCACCCTCGTGAGGGTGATCCAGCCCTCGCCGGACCGAACTGAACCGCAGTGCCCCGTTTTTGGTCGCTGCGGCGGTTGTGACTGGCAGTTTATCAACTACCATCGCCAGCTTGCCCTCAAAGGGGAGATTCTCCTGGAAAACCTGCGGCGACTTGGGCGGGTCGATACCGCTGGAATCGCTGTCCATGCGGAGTCAGGCGATCCGTGGGGCTACCGCAGCCGCGTTCAGGTGCACCGAAGTGAGGAGGGCCGCTGGGGTTTTCGTGAGCGCCGCTCCCATCGGGTAGTTCCGGTGGACTCGTGCCCGATTGCCACGAAGCAGATTAACCTGAGTATTGCCGCGCTGAATCGAGAGCTGCCATCGGCGGAGCGCGTCACTCTTGTAGAGGACGATCACGGAGTTTGCCGTGGAGATATCGGCGGCGAGGCGCAACGTACCATCGCCGGGAGGGTGCTCACCTTTCATCCGGGAAGCTTCTTTCAGTCAAACGTGCCTTTACTGGATCGCCTGACCGGGATCCTGCGCGCCGACGCGGCGGAGCGGAGCGACCACCTGCTGCTGGACCTGTACGCCGGTGCGGGGGTGTTGGCGGCCCTGGCGGTGAAAGAAGGGCAGAAGGTGATCGCTGTAGAAAGAGATCGCCGCAACGCTGATCTGATTCGGCGTAACCTGACCGGTAACGGTGTGCCCGGCGCCAATATCACTGTGTTCGCCGATACGGCGGAGGCCCGACTGAACCGTTTGCTCCCAATCGGGTCGGATCACGAGACCCCGTCTGCGACGGTAATTCTGGACCCACCGCGAAAAGGGTTGTCCCGGCAGGTCCGATCATGGTTGCTGGAACGGACGTTTTCCCGTCTGGCATACCTGAGTTGTGACTCCGCCGCCCTGGCTCGGGATCTTGGCGAGTTGACCTCTGTGTATCCGATCCGCACGATCCATCTGCTGGATTTCTACCCCCAGACAGCCCAGATTGAGACGCTCGTGTTGCTTGGGGGGGCCGATTGATCCGTTTTCGATTGTTAGTGGTTGCCAGTTCACTGGTTCTGATGGTGATCCCCGGATTGACCGCTTTGGAGCTTATCTGGTCCGGGGTAAGCCCCGGAGAGATCTCCGGCGCAGGTGCAGCGGTTCGTCTGGTCGTCTCCAGTTCTACCCCGGAAGCACTCCTTGCTCTCTCTACGGAAGATCGGCACACCCGGTTGTATCGCGTCAACGGAGAGATGGCTCTGGAAGTGCGAACGGGGTTCCGTCATGTTACCGCAGTTCTGCAGGAGCGGGCAGGAACCCTTCTGGTGGCCGGAGATCGGGGCGGGGTTGCCCGCATCGATCCGGATTCCGGCGGGGTTCAGCGTCTGGCAGCCCTGCAGGGCGACCTTGGTGGCGTCTGGCCCGATGCTGCGGGAAATCTCTTCGTTCTCAAGGGGAATCGGGAGATCCTCCACTTGAGCGCGGCGGGCCGGATACTGTGGCAGCGTTCATTGCCTTCTCCGGTGCGTGCTGCCGTGTGGGCTTTCGGGGCGCTCTACCTGGCCACCGGCGACGGTGGTTTATTTCGTTTCGACAGTTCCGGCAACGGAGAGGTAATCCATCGATCCACGGCGGTTACGCAAATGACGGCCGTGCCCCGGCGTTTCCCCCGGAGTGACGGTGAAATGGTGGAACTCCTGACCGTCGACCAGGATCAGTTCCTTCACCTGCTGCAGGTTGATCTGCGTCGGGGATCTGTGCAGGTCAGGCGGGTGTGGTCCCGGGAGGTGCCGGGGGAGACCCGGCTGCTTGGCAGCGATCAGCAGGGGTATCACTGGATTGCCGAGATGGTCGGTTCGACTCCCCGGGCAATACAGATTCTGGACAGCACCGGAGAGCTGAAGGGACGTTTCATTTCACCCGGGGTGGCGTTAACCACGGTCGTCCTGAATCAGTCGGGAGGAAACGCGTACGCGGTGGATGAAGACGGTCGGTTACTGGTTATCGACGCCGCGGCCCGGGTGGAACAAACGATCCGCCTTGAGGAGCCACCGCTGGCTCTTGTGATGAACGCAGCTACGGGACACCTGTTACTGCGTTTCCCCGATTGGCGCTATACGGTCTACCGGGAGAGTCAACCCGCTACGCCGGAGATTGACCCGGTGTGGTATGAACCCCCTCGTCCCGCCGGGTTCACCGGTGCTCTCGGAGCGCTGGCCACAACGGTGTTTTCCGGAACCTCCGCGCAGGAGCGGGTCGTACTGCTTGACGTCCTCACGAATCGTCTGGACGAGGGCGCTCTGTTTGGTCAGGTGGATGAGTTTCGGAACATTCTGGTGTACCTGATGACCGAAGCGTACAGCGCCCCGGTGACGGTGCGTGGCACCCCGGTAAATGACTTTCCCGGGATCCGCCTGCAGGCGATTGGTCTGCTTGAGCAGCTCCTGGACGTGCCGACCAGGCAGGCACTTACGCAGGTGGTTCGTCATGAACCGCAGGAGCTGGTTGTCGCTCAGGCGTTACAGGCCCTGGGGGCGTTTCCCCGGGATCAGTTTGGCGCTCTGGAAGCAGGGATGGCGCGCTTTCGCAGCGCTTCCCGGGATGCGACGCGGATAACCCTGGCCACCGGGCTGGTGGCGCTTATCGAGGAGTTGGCGGTCTCGCCCCAGACAGTTGCTGCCGCCACCGAGCTGTCAGGAGCGTCGATCTCACGGGACTTGCGTCGGCGCGCAGTGGCGGCAATTCGCCGGTGAACCGGATCAGTCGGATTTGTCAGCGAACAGCGCGGTCAGTGTTTCCCGACTGAACGAGTAGTTGCTGTTGCAGTTATGGCAGGTGGTGACCAGCGGAAACGGCCCTTCCAGAAGGATGTCTTCCTGTTCTTTTTCAGGGAGAGCGGCAAGGAATTGCATGAACCGTTCTTCACTGCAGGAACAGAAGAACTCCACGTTTCTGGTGGCCACCAGGTGTGGGTTCCAGTGGTTGAAACGGGTGCGAACAAGGTCAGCGGCGGTAGCCCCGCTGGAAAATGCCGCTCCCAGGTCATCGCTACGGCGGGCTTCCTCAGCGATCATCTGGAACACTGAACGGTCTGCCCCGGGCATCGCCTGGACCAGAAGTGCTCCGGCACCAAGAATGCGGCTGTCCTGGTCCTGATCGATGGAGGTGGTGATGGCGGTGGCAGTCTGCTCACTTTGCCTGAAGTATTCCTGCAGGGCAGCAGTAAGGGTCGATCCCCCGGTCAGTTCCACCTGGCCGCGAACAGGGCGGGGTCGATCAACGCTGACCCGGACCAGTTCCAGCGTTCCGTCTCCGAACCAGTCTCCCTGGGAAACCTCGGACTGGAGATACCCGCGGATGTGGCCGAAGGCGTTTGCGTCTACCGAAAGCCCCCGTATGGGACCATCCGACTCCACCAGCAGGCCCAGACTCTCTTCGTTCTTCAGCGTCGACGATGCCAGCGCCCCAAGAAGGTACCCCTCTGTCAGGATGGCCGCTCCCGGTCCTCCCGGGTTGTGGTTGGCAACCATGAGGTTGGCCATGGTGGTGCCGTGAATGATTACCAGGCGAACCGTTCCCTCTGCCAGGAGGAACAGATCAACTCCGTCGGTAGCAATTGTTGAGAGGTGTTGAATTATTCGGGGATCGCTGATTGGTTGCTGCTGCACGGTTCATCCTGACGTCTGTGTAATTGGTTGACACCGTATCCGAGGTGAGCCTCCGGTTGCAACCACAGGGTGAGAGCGCTACAGTAGCGCCGATGAAGGTTACTGGAGGCTCTGATGATCGAACCGTCGCGGCGGTTCTTGTTCCTGTGCTGTGCCTGCTGGTGTTCAGCGTTCTTGTAAATACCTCGATCTTTGCTCGGACGGGACGATTTCTCCTGCTTGCAGCGCCAACGATCGAGAGTGTTTTGATTCTCGCGCTGGTTCTGGTTTCCACGGGCACGCGCGGTGAAACTGCGGATCTTCGGAATGGTAGCAGTCCCCGGCATCGTTGGGTCTCCCGGGCGGCCATCGGCGGAGCAGCGCTTCTATTGGCCACGGCGGTCCTCTTTTCCGCTGCCGACGGGATGATTCAATACATCTGGGGGCGTCCGTTCCTCTTGCGCGTTGACGCACCGATGATGCGCGGGTTGCTGTGGTTGGTATTCGGTGAGATCGGCGAACTTGCCGATCGGCTGGTGCCCTGGATTATCGGCCTCATTGTGCTGTCAGGTGCCGCTCTCTCCCTGGTGGTCCTGCTGCCGGTGCAGCGGGTGCTTCGGCGCAGGGCAACACGGATATCCTGGGTTGTGCTGGTGCCCGCTCTGGCAGTGGCGCTGGCTGTGGGCCATCCGGTAACGGCTGTGGTTGTGCAGGCACTGGGTGCTACCGGTGAGCTGGAGTTTCGGGATATCGGTGCGGGTGTCACAGGGGCTGTTGGCTCGAACGAGCCAGTCGAAGCGGTTGCGCCGTCCGAAGCGGTTGAGCCGGTGGTTTCCCTTTTTGATCGGGATATTCATCTGTTCGCTGTGGAAGCCTACGGCTACGCGGTGTTCAGTCGGAGTGATCTCTTCGGGATGCTTCAGTCTGATCTGCAGGAGCTGAGTGACACATTTCGCGCCGAGGGTTATCTGGTGGCCAGTACCGTAATGGACTCTCCGGTTCGGGGCGGGTTCTCCTGGCTCGCTGAGACCACACTGCTTACCGGGCAGGTGGTGGATTCTCAGCCGCGATTCGAGCAGCTGGCGGAGCGTGCCCGGGAGAGCGGAATACCCAGCTTCTCCCGGACACTTCACGAGGCGGGGTACTACACGCTGATGGTAAAGCCGGGGACCGTGCATGGTTCGTGGCCCGAGGGGTGGGATATCTTTCGGTTTGAACGCTCTCTTGTGGCCTACGACGGAGATTTCAACTATCGCGGCCCCTGGTTCTCTTACGTCGCTATCACCGACCAGCACGCGATCTGGACGGCTCACAACTATCTGCAGTCAGCTCGAGCCCCCGGGGGAGCAGCGGAGGGGCGGTTGGTCTTCGGCTACTATCAGCTGGTCAGCAGCCATACCCCCTTTAATCGCGTTCCGCCGTATATCCCGAACTGGGAAGACCTGGGTGACGGCAGTGTGTACAACCAGCGCGCCGACCAGATTCTCACCTTCAACAATACCTGGGGTGGGGGAACACAGCTCGACGAAGGGTACAGTGCCGCTATCGGCTACTCTCTGAGGACGATCTCAGGGTATCTGCAAAAGCATCTCTCCCACGAAGCTAACCCGGTGATCATCGTTCTCGGGGATCATCAGGCGCAGCGACCAATTCGAGAACAGGATGCCGGTCCGGGTGTACCGATTCACATCGCCACACGAGACCCGGCAATTTACGAAGCGTTTTTGCGTGAAGGGTTTGTGCCGGGTATGCTCAGTGTCCCGGAACCGCCACACCGTCATCTTGCGGAGCTATACCCGCTGTTGCTGGCAGTGGCACTGCGTTGAGCCGCCGTTGGCTCTCAAGATACGGCGCGGATGCGATGCGACAGAGGCCGCTTTCCTGCAGGACCACTGCCGGGCGGCGCGGGAGCAGTTGCACCGCCGTACCGGGAGCAAAGTCTGCGGTGTACTCGGTGTGTACCAGATAGTCGGTGTTCTGATGGCGGACCCGGTAGGTCAGGTCATGGCCGCGGAACTCCCTGGATACGATACGCGAAGGTGGCGGGTCCGTGGTTATGGCGTCTTCCACAGTCGGCACGATGCCCAGATGCTCTGGTCTGAGGGAGAGTAGTACCATGCCGTTGGCAGACGGCTGGATTGGTATCTCTCCCAGTGGGGTTTTGGCAGTGTTCCCGTGGGCAAGTCCGCGCAGGAGGTTTGCACGGCCGAGGAACTGGGCGACAAAGGATGTCTCCGGGGTCAGGTAGATCGACTCGGGCGTTCCGAGCTGTTCAAGAGAACCGGCGTGCATCACCCCCAGGGTGTCACAGAAGGAGAGGGCTTCGTCCTGGTCGTGGGTGACCAGGATAGCGCTCATCTCGGCACACTTCAGCAACGTTCTCACGTCTCTGCGGGTGGATTCGCGCAGTGCCGCGTCGAGGTTGGAGAACGGTTCGTCCAGAAGGATGAGCGCAGGGTCGGCGGCCAGGGCCCGGGCGAGGGCAACCCGTTGCTGCTGTCCCCCGGAGAGCTCGTGGGGCATGCGGGTTTTTTCCCGGTGGAGTCCGACCATCTCCAGCAGTTCTTCCGCCCGGGGAATGCGTCGGGAACGGTTGAGACGGTGCAGGGCAAACACAACATTGTGCAGGACGCTGCGGTCGGGAAAGAGGGCGTAGTCTTGAAAGACGAAGCCGATTCGGCGTTTCTCCGGGGGAAGGGTTGCTACCGATCGTCCGTCGATCCGTATGTCCCCCGCGTCGGGCCGCTCGAATCCGGCGATCATCCGCAACGTTGTTGTCTTGCCGCAGCCGCTTGGTCCCAGGAGGCCGAGAATCTCTCCCGGTTCCATGGAAAAGCCCACCGATTCAACCGCTGGTGGCAACTCCGGGGCAAAACGTTTGGTCAATCCGGTTACTTCCAGGTGTTTCATGAAAACTCCTGTCCTTCGTAGCGTAACATCAATCCGACAAACATACTCGACAATAACACAATCGCGGCGGCGTAGGGAGCCGCTTCGGCAAGCATTCCCTCGGACGTCCTGGAAAAGACGGCAACACTGAGGGTAGTGAATCCCGTTGGTGCCAGCAGAAAGGCGATGGGCAGTTCCTTCATGGCCATGACGAAGACCAGAGTGAGAGATGCGAATATCCCCTTCCGCAGGATCGGCAGAACTGTCAGCAGGAACGCTGGAACCGGTCCACGGCCGGTACTGCGGGCGGCCTCTTCGAGGCGTCTCGGTGCCAGCATGAGGGCGCTGCGTATCGGTCCCATCGCCAGGGCCAGAAAGTTCAGACTATAGGTAAATACCAGCAGGGTGAGGCTTTGATAGAGCCAGGGAACCGCCCGGAGGGAGAAGAACACCATCGCCAGGGCCAGCGCCAGGGGAGGCACGGCGTAGCCTATGTAGACGGAACGTTCTGCCAGTCGTGCGATCCGTGATGGAAAGCGCGTACGCAGGTAGGCCACCGGAAGCACCATCACGACGGCCACGAGGGCCGCTGGGAGCGCTGCCGCGACGCTGTTTGCGAAGAAACCGGCTACACGATGCAGCACCGGCAGGGGAGAGCGCAAGGTCATCCAGTAGATCAGGGTGAGTACCGGCAGTCCCAGGGACGCTGCAACGACTGCTGTCACAAAAAATAGAGCAGGGATCAACCAGGGGCCGCGGGGTGTAATGGCAGTTCGTCGGGCTACACCGGACCCAACCCGGGCAACGTAGCGCGAGCGGAGAAAGTGTGCCTCCAGCCACAGGGGACCGGCTGTGAGCCCTACCAGGATCAGGGCCAATGCCGCAGCGTATACCCGGTCGAAGGCGGCTGCGTATTGCGTATAGATGGCGTAGCTGAACACTTCATAGCGCATGAGAGCGACCGCTCCGAAGTCTCCCAGGGTGTATAGCGTCACGATCACCCATCCGGCAACCAGTCCCGGGGAGATCAGAGGGATGATGACTTTCAAAAAGACCTGAGCTGGGCCGTAGCCGATGCTGCGAGCTGATTCTTCCGTCCCTGGGTCCAGAGAGAGCAACGCCGATCTTGTGTTGAGGAAGATGTAGGGGAATGCGTACAACGAGAGAGCCCATGATGCGCCGTGGAGACCCCCTGGCCTGGAAACTGAGAGGCCCAGCATCGCGAGGAGCCCCGAGTTTCCCCCCAGACTGAGCAGGGCGTGTGCCATAACATATCCTGGAATGGCGAGCGGCATGACTGCCAGAAAGGTGACCAGTCGGCGGCCAGGAAGGTCGGTTCGTACCGTCAACCAGGCAAGGGGCACGCCAATGGCAGTGGAAAGGACCAGTACGTAGGCGGTGAGGGCAAGGGTGTTCAACAGTAGTTGGAGGGTGCGAGGCCGGAAGAGCAGCTCCCGCAGTAACGCGCTGTCAGCCTCGGCTGTTCGCAGCAGGAGATACCAGAGGGGAATCACCATAGCCAGCGCAATCAGGACGGGTGGTAACAGAAGGAGGCGCGGAACTCTCAGGTTTCCGCGCCGCTTCAGAAGAAGGTTAGTTGACACAGCCAGTCAAGAATATTACAGCGCCCCTGCGCTGCGCAACAGTGAAAGGGTTGCTTCCAGGTCCTCCAGGGTATCCAGGTCGACCTCCGGAGTGATATCCAGGAGTTGGTCATACCGAACCAGTTGGGGGTTCATCTCTACTGTGTCAACGACGGGGTACTCGAATATTTCGGTGGTGAAATACTGCTGGGCAACAGACGAGAGCAGGAAGCGGATGAACTGAAGAGCACCGTCGGGGTTGGTCGACGTCTTGAGTACCCCAGCTCCGGCTACGTTCACCAGGTTGCCCGTATCGTTTGCTTCGAAGAACGTCTGCCTGACAGGGTACGCCGGGTCTGCAGCGAGGAAGCGGAGAAGGTAGTAATTGTTGGTGATCCCCATGGCGACCTCTCCGGCGGCGATCGCTTCAACGATCGACGTGTTATTGCGGTAGATCTGCACATCGTTCGCCAGCATGTCCCTGATCCAGCGGGAGGTTGTTTCGTCACCGTGGACCACCCGCATTGCAGTGACAAACGCCTGGAAGGAGCCGTTTGTGGGTGCCCACGCTACATTGCCACGGTACTTCTCGGCGGTCAGATCGAAGACACTTGTTGGCAGGTCATTCTCTGGGATGCTTCGCGGATCGAATGCGAGTACCCGGGCGCGCCCGCTGGTAGCAACCCAGTTGCCCGTACTGTTCCGGTATATTTGCGGTATCCCTGCCAGGATATCCTCTGGCAGATCAGCCAGGAGATCTGCTCGGGAGAGTGCTCCCAGCGCACCACCATCCTGTCCCCAGAACACGTCCGCCGGCGATCGGGCACCCTCCTCTTGCAGCAGAACCGCCAGCTCGGCGGTACCGCCATAACGGACTTGAACGCGGATTCCCGTCTCCTCCTCAAACCGCTCCACCAGAGGTTGGACCAGGCTTTCCCCACGCCCGGAATAGAGGGTGATGGTACTCGCATCACTTTCTCTCGCCCCGGAAGCGTAAACCCCGGAAGTAAGGACGAGCGCGAACGTGACAAACAGAACCGGTATACGCATATCGTCTCCTTGAAGGAAATATTTCTGATCAGAACGGTAGCATAGGAAAAACTTAGTGTCAACAACAAAAGTTAAGAGAGGCAAACATCTGCGGTAAACACCAGCGTGTTGAAGAAGCCACAGCATCACCTGTGACAGTAATATAATAGGAGGCTTCAGTTTTCTTTGCAGCATCTTGACGCTGGAGAATACCCATCCTCCCTCACACTTGTACCATCTGAAGGAGAGTTGTCATGTGTCCCAGCTACTGCCCCAACCCAACCTGCCCCAACCACCACAGCCCCCATGGTCGATGGCTTTCCCGCTACGGTTTCTACCACACCGACGCTCACGGCGCTGTCCAGCGGTATATCTGCAGAGCCTGCAAGAAGACAGTCAGCACCCAAAGCGAATCAGTGCACTACTTCGCAAAACGTCGTCTTCCCCTGCGTGCTGTTGCCGCCACTCTGACCGGCTGCTCTTTGCGTGAAGTAGCCCGACGCTACCGGGTCACCCCGACGGCGATTCGCAACGCGGTCTTTCGCATCGGACGCCAGTCGATGGCCGCACAGATGCACCTATTGTGGGCAATGAAGGATCGACAGCGGGTGGTCTACGATGGCCTCAGATCATTTATCACCAGTCAAGACTATCCCTGTGATATCACCACCGCAATCGATGGAGATAGTGAGACGATCCTGACGATGGTGCATTCGATTATGCGCCGCGGAGGGAAGATGAGTGCGCGGCAACGGGATCGCATTACCCGGAAGTATGCCCTGTGGCAGCCGCAGGAAGGGTCAATGACGCGGGATATCCGTTTGCTGACACAGGAGATATGGGGATATCTGGCTGTGCGGGGATCACAGCAGGCGATCGTGGATACGGACCGGCACTTCATGTACCACAACGTGATGGAAGAAAGCCCGGTGGCAGTACATCTTGGGAAGGCAGGGCGGGTCATGCACCGGAGGACCTCGGCGAAGCTACCGCGGACGCGGCAGAATCCGCTGTTCCCGGCGAACTACGTGGATCTTCTGTTACGCCACCGAGAGAAGGAACATACCCGGGAGACTATAGCCTTTGGGCGGCATGCGGTGGTGCAAATGCATCGGGCCTGGATATTTGCCTGGGATCATAACGGGATGAGGGAGTATCGGGTACGGCATCCAGAGTGGGGTGTTCGGAGTCAGACAGTGATTGACGATAAGCGGGTGATCGGTAGGATGAATCGGCAGTTTTACCAGCGGCGGATCCGACTGGCTGGGGTGGGAGTGCCGTACTCTATGCGGCAGGTGTGGGAGGGAAAGGTTGCCAGTCCACCGGTGAAGTGGAGGAAGGGAGGTGTGGATGCGCCGTGGAGCATGGTACGGATACCAGCGTACGCGCTGCGGGATCTGGCGCAGGGGGAGGTGAGCCCGGCACCACTGTAGCTACCGCCGTTGCCAGCGGCCTCAGGGTGGCAACTTTTCAACAGGGTGGTGCTTACCGCCCGTTGACCTTCTTTCCCTTTATGTGTAATCATTGTTAAGTAGTAATCATTACAGTAAAACAGAGAAAAATATGAAGAATAGAATCGACGACGAGACGGGAAGACTCTCACGGCGGCTCATCGATGGTTTGAAGGAAGCGGGTTTGCGGATTACGCCGCAAAGAATCTGGGTGTGTCAGGAGCTTGCCCGTCGGGAAGATCACCCTACTGCACAGACGCTCCACGAAACACTGCACCAGCGGTATCCGTCGTTAAGCCTCACCACTGTCTACCAGACTTTGGACTCTCTGATGAGGATTGGTACGATAACCAGTTTAGGGACCGCCGGTGATGAAGCGGTTCATTATGAGGTGAATACCGGTCCCCATGTGAATCTTGCCTGTCTGACCTGTCATCGAATTTGTGATCTGCACAGTAAGACCGTCAGTCTTCTCGAGCAGGAAGTGCAGGACGCGATCGGCTCTCGTGTTCTTAGCGGGCGGGTCGTGTATTACAGCGAGTGCCTGGAAGACTCGGACCCCGGCAGATGTGTCTGGAACAGGAAGGAAGGCAATGAAAACTGAAGAGAACAGGACCGAGATGATCTGTCCGGTACCGGTAGAAGAGCGCTGTTGCTGCGTCACGCTCTATCGCGCGATGGAGAATAACCCGGCGATCGTGAAGATAGCCTACGATACTGCTACTGCCGCGCTCGATATCGAGCATTCCGTGGGGGCTCCGCCTGTGGAAACGGCGATGGATGAATTGATCCATTCTCTCTCTGAGCGACGCGCAGTATGTCGCGACCGAGATGCCCGGGGCTTGCGTCGCGGGTGCGGCTACTGCGTGCAACAGCTCAAGAAGAGTCAACAGAACAGCCACGCCGCGGTGACCTGCGACTCAGTCGCCTGCACAGCGCTTTCGCTTCTCGAGCGCGACGCGGTTCAGTTCCACGGTGGTGTGATGACACTGGAGAGCCCACACCAGAAGGGTTCCACCGAAGCAGCGACGACCACCGTGACCAGAAAAACGATAGACCCTCCCCAACGAGCGCTTGAGCAGGCTGCAGTCACCGCGTCCCCCAATCTCCTGCGGCGGCTCTTTTCCGAGCCCGCTCTTGTCGCTGTCACCCTGCTGGCGTTGATCGTCGGGGCCATACTGGAACGAACGCTGGGGCTGGCTACCGCGCCCACCATTGGTGTCTATCTGTTGGGGTACCTCAGTGGAGGCTATTTCGGACTGCGCGCCGGAATGGAAAGCCTGCGCGAACACAAGATCGACATCGACCTGTTGATGATCCTGGCGGCGCTTGGAGCGGCGGCGATCGGCGCCCCCTTTGAGGGTGTGCTTTTGTTGTTTCTCTTCTCTCTGTCGAATGTACTGCAGGATTTTGCCCTCGATCGTACCCGCAACGCCATTCGCTCCCTCAGTCGACTGCGTCCGGAGAGTGCTAACGTTCTCTCCGGTCCCGAGGATACCGAAGGCATGCGTACGCCCGTGGAAGAGATTCACGTGGACGATCTGATCCTGGTACGTCCCGGTGACCGCATCCCCCTGGACGGAACTGTTTATTCCGGCAGCAGTGCGGTCGATCAATCCACGATCACCGGTGAGTCCATGCCCGTCGACCGTAGTCCCGGCGATGACGTTCTGGCTGGAACGATCAACCAGAACGGACGCTTGGTTGTCCAGGTACGCCGCGGCAGCTCCGAGTCCACCATCGCCAAGGTGATCAAGATGGTCGAAGAGGCCCGAGAGAATGTAGCCAAAACTGAACGATTTCTGGATGCGTTCGAACAGTACTACGCCATTGGTGTCATTCTGACAACGATCCTGGTCGGCCTTTTGCCGCCATTTCTCCTGAGTTGGAGCTGGTCCGAAAGCCTTTACAAGGCGATCACCCTCATGGTTGCAGCCAGTCCATGTGCGTTGATTATCAGCACTCCCGCATCGATTCTTTCAGCAATGGGCAACGGCGCACGTCGGGGCATCCTCTTCAAAGGCGGCGTTCATGTGGAACAGGCCGCGTTGATTCGAGTCGTTGCCTTCGATAAGACCGGAACCCTCACGGAGGGCAAACCCCGTCTCAGCGACGTTATCGCGATGGCCGGCCTGTCCGAGGACGACGTTCTGCGAATCGCCGCTGCTCTGGAAGCGGGAAGCGAGCACGTTATCGCCACCGCGATTCGAGAGGGTGCCGCCGAGCGAACTCTTTCCGTACCCGCTGTGACGGAGTTCAACAGCACATCCGGCGTCGGCGTCAGTGGCATCGTGGAGGGAAGAGAGGTACGCCTCGGGAGTCCACGCCTGCTGGAGGAAACGTCGGGTAATGCCGTTCCCCATGAACAGGTGAAAGCGGCGCGGGCGGTGCTTCGGGACCTGGAAGAAAAGGCACGCACCGCCGTTGTTCTGCTCCAGGACGACGGCTCTGTTCTGGGTGTTCTCGCTGTTCAGGATAGAATCCGCAGCGACGCGAGCACCATGATTCGGCATCTGAAGAGGGTCGGCGTTACCCGGGTGGTTATGCTCACCGGTGACAACCAGCGAACCGCCGAAGCGATCGGCAGGGAAGCGGGGGTCGATGAGGTGTTTGCGGAGCTTCTCCCGGGGGAAAAACTGGATACAATTCAGCGTATCGAGAAGCGCTACGGCCCTACCGCTATGGTTGGCGACGGTGTCAACGATGCACCGGCCCTCGCCGGAGCCCGCCTGGGAATTGCCATGGGAGCCGCCGGGACCGATGTTGCCCTGGAGACAGCAGACGTGGTTCTCCTCTCAGATGACCTGGGAAAACTCCCATACCTCATTGAACTGAGCAGGCGAACCAGGCGGACCCTGGTGACCAACCTGGCTGTCGCCATGGGATTGATCGCGATGATGGTTGTAGCGATCTATACCATTGATCTGCCACTGCCTCTGGCGGTTGTCGGGCACGAAGGAGGCACCGTTCTTGTCTCGCTGAACGGGCTGCGTCTGCTCATGTTTCGAGGGTCCCGAGGATGAACGCGCCGGCGGGACTGTACGACGCGTTCATGGCACCACTTGAACGCAGCACCCTTCGGAGTATCCGGCGAAGCCTTGTTGGCGCCGCCCGCGGAGCAGTCCTTGAACTGGGAGCCGGAACCGGCGCCAACATTCCCTTCTACCGAAGCTCCTCTGCGGAAAAACTGGTCCTGTCCGACTGGGTGGACCGCCGGCAGACCCTGCTCAGGCGAGCTTCGGCAGAGAAACTGCCGTTCCCGGTGGAAGCGTTCCAGGTCGACGCTCAGAAACTCCCCTTCGCCGATGCACATTTCGACACAATAGTCAGCACCCTTCTCTTTTGCTCCGTGTCTTGTGTTCAATGCAGCTTCCGGGAAATACGTCGGGTGTTGCGGCCCGATGGAACACTTCTTTTCCTCGAACATGTCAGACCCCCCGCGCGTTCTATGGCAACCATTACCGACATGCTGACGCCGCTGTGGCGGCGAATCTCCGGAGGATGTCATCTCAATCGCGATACCATCGGCGCACTTCGGCAAGCCGGGTTTCTCCTGAATCTCGAGGAACCTGCCGCCGGGGTGTTCCGGTGGGGCCGTGCATCCCCGGGATACGGCTCAACTTGACAGCACTAATGGAAAAGTGGCACTAATGGCAGATAATGTATAAATGGAGTCTTGTAAGTGTCTGCACTATGGACCTCTGCTACTGATATAACGATTCTTCTTGTTATTGTCGGGGTCGTCCTGATCCTCCTGGCAAGCATGGAGCACCGCCGCCGGAATCGCTCTCATCCCGGAGCAAAACCGCGCCGACGGACGTCTGCAGGCAGGTCAGGATCGGGACCCGGCTACGCAGAGCTGTCTGATGGCGATGCCACCCTGCTGAAACGCTTCTCCTGGGTACTTCGAGGCCCTGGAGATCTGAAGCGGGTCATGATCGACCGTGATTTCTTCATGAAAGCTGCACGCCGCGCAATTCGAGAAGGGATTCTCACCGAAGGCGAGCTCCTCCGACTTGCCCGCAACGCGAAGTTCTCCATCACCAGAATATCCAGTGAAGAGATGAACACCCTCAAGCTGGCCAGTGGAGTGGAAGTCTCTGTAGCCGACCAGTCAATGACCAGTGGCTCCGGTACACTGACCTCAGTGGAAGCCGACGCCCTGCATCTGCGCCTGCGCAGAGGACAGACACATTTTCCGATGGGCACTCGCCTTGACGTGGTCTGCAACAGTCCCCAGGGGCTGGTGCGATTTCTCACGGTAGTTACCGCCGTACGGGGAAAGTCAGTGCTGCTTCAGCATACCCACGACGTTGAACAGGTCCAGCGTCGTCGCCATCGTCGCCGGGACGTCCAGTTTGCCGGGCAACTTGTCTACCCCGGCAACCCCGCAGGCGCCCGGACACGCACGTTGGACCTCAGCATCGGCGGGTGCGCCTGTAAAAATCCAGACCGCACCCTGAAAGCCGGAGACCAGGTGAAGATGTCCCTCCAGACGCCGCAGAAGCGAATCAATATTCCCGCCCAGGTGGTCAGGACCTCTCGGGGTGGGCGGGTACTCCACCTTCAGTTTGGTGAGATCCCGGATGCGTCCCGGCACCTTCTGTTCAAGACGATCGTCGCTGCCTCACGATGAACGGCCATCGTCCAGCCGCCTTCGGAAGACACCGGTTCACTCCCCTGATACCTATAGCCACGGTGGTTCTCTTTTTCGTCCTCAACGCGATTCTCACCATCGAACGCTGGTTCGGCAGCACACATATCCTGCTGGCAATCTTTCCAGCCCTTGAAACAGTCCTGATCGCAGCGTTACTGGTCCTGCCTGTTCCTCTCGTAATTCCTGTTCTTTTGTCCGCTGTCATCGCCGGGTTCTCCCTCCCGGAGACCCTGTTCCGCTTCTACTACGACCGCCCGTTTTCCATCGCGACGGATATCGGTATGGTTCGCAACGCGATGGAGCTACTCCGTGCCGACGGCAGCGCCGTCCCGCCCTGGGTTGTCTTGCCCGTCGTGGCTGCAGTGATCGCCGGCATCGCCCTGATTATGACTATCATCCTTCTTCCCCTGCGCAGAAGCTTCCGGGACGGGGGACCCCGGCCGGTCACTGCGCTGCTTCTGGCAATGACCGTACTGGTTGGAGTGTCCGCCTGCGGCGGTGTCGACGTTATCAGTTCCCGCCCCGTCTGGACCGCGTTGCAGCCACCTCCAACCGCGGCAGTTCGCCAGATTGCCCGGAGCGAACGTGAGCCAAGTCCCGCGCAACAGCAACAGTACACATTCCCGGGCCTGCAGGACCGGGACATCCTCACCTTCCTGGTGGAAGCGTACGGACACACCAGCTTCAGCCGCCCCGAGCTCTTCCAGGAAACACAGCCCTACCTGGACGAACTGGCCGCGGCTCTGCGCAACCAGGGCTACCACCTGGTCAGCGGGTTCCTGGAAGCTCCCGTCTCCGGGGGATTCTCCTGGTTGGCCGAATCAACGCTCCTCACCGGCCAGCTGGTCAACCGTCAGGCTGTCTACCAGCAACTCCAGGAAATCCCCGACCTCTGGACACTCCCCCGGATGCTCCACCAGGGGGGATACTACACCCTGGCAGTCAAACCCGGTTCCACCGTCGGCTCCTGGCCGGAAGGGTGGGAGGTGTTCGGCTTCGAACGCTCCCTCGTTGCCCACGATGGCGACTTCAACTACCGCGGCCCGTTATTCTCATTTGTTCCGGTAACGGACCAGCACGCGATCTGGACCGCCCACCAGCACCTGCTTGAGGTCCGCGCCCCCGGCTCGGTCGCCGCTGACAGACCCCTCCACGTCCACTACCAGCTGGTCAGCAGCCACGCACCGTTCAACCTCGTGCCGCCGTACTTTCCGGACTGGACTATCCTGGGGGATGGCACGATCTATCGCCAACGTGCCGAAGAAATCCTGCGCTTCAACAACACCTGGACCACCTGGGACGAGATTGACCAGGGGTACATCGCCGCCACCGGCTACACCCTGAGGACGATCGCCGGCTACATCGACAAGTACCTGCACCGCGAACTCCTGCCAGACGAGCCGGACAACCATCCTCTGGTGATCATCATGGGCGACCACCAGCCCCAGCGGCCGGTTCGTCTTCCCGAGGACCCGTGGTCCGTTCCGGTTCATATCGCCACCACTGACAGGTGGCTCCGCGACCGCCTCCTGGCAGACCGCTTCACCGAGGGGATGGTGCCCAGGGAACCGGCTCCGCACCGCCACATGATGGACTTCTATCCGTTTCTCGCGGAGGTGTTCTCAGCGCCGCGCTGAGCCCGGAGCCCTGAGTCCTGAGCGGGTCCGCCCACGGGCACAGCCTACCCCAGAACGTATCCGTATCCCAGCAACAGAGCGAAAAAGACCGTCATGAACACCGTTACCTGATTGAAACTGAACTTGAAACCCCGCACCGCCTGCAGAAATGCGCCGATCCTCTGGACAACGAATCGATATAGAAGCACCCCCATCGCCAGCGTCAGAAAGAACGTCAGCACCTTCTCACCACTCAGCGCCCCGGTAGCGGCATACTGCGGGCCGTAAATCAGCGCCACCGCCGGCCCCCCCAGAATCCCGCCGGCCAGACAGGCAAGTCCAAAGAGCAGGGATATCCCCGCCACCCAGGGGTCCCGGGCGGGGCGTCCCTGCGCCGTCGGCTTGCCGAAAAGAATGGTAGCGTACTTCACAAAACTCAGAATTGTCCCCAGATTGATCAGATACAGACCGATCTCACCGAGATTTCCCTGCAGCCCCTGCTGAATGAAATACTTGGAGATGCTGCCGTTAAACAGCGGCGCCCCGGTGATCCCCAACACTCCCGCCAGCGTGGCGATTCCAACCGCCGGCATATGCCGCAGCACCCCCCGAATCTCGTTGTAGGAACGGGTATGATACTCCTCGATAATCACCCCGGCGGTGAGAAACAGCAACCCCTTGAACAGCGCGTGGTTGATCAGGTGATACATCCCGCCCCAGAACGCAACCTCCGTTCCCAGATTCAACCCCACCACAATGAGCCCGACCTGACTCACCGTGTGGTAGGCCAGGATCAGCTTTATATCCTTCTGGGCGATGGCCAGGAGAAACCCCGCCACGGAGGTGAGAAATCCGATGGCCAGAAAGAACAGCCGCGCATCCACCACCGGCAGGAAGACCGCGCCGAGGCGGACCAGAAGGTACACTCCGACCTTGACCTGCACCCCCGACAGCACCGCCGAGACAATAGCCGGGGCGCTGGGTGCACCGTGAGCTCGCGGCAACCAGCCGAACAGCGGCAAGAGCGCCGCCTTGAGGGCCACCGCGGTCATGATCATCGCCCACGGCACAATTGCCCCGCGCGGGTCCTGCAGCTCTGCCAGGCGCAGCGTGATTCCCTCCAGGTCCAGCGTCCCGGTTATCCGGTACAGGTAACCGATTCCCAGCAGCATGAACGACATGGCGATGAAGTTCATCATCAGGTAGAGCATCGCGTCGTACACCGACTGTTTATCCTGCTTGTACATGATCAGGATCGCCACCGTCAGCATCCCCAGCTCCATCAAAACGTAGATGTTGAAGATATCAGCGCTGAGAAAGACCCCAAAGAGGGCTGCTTCCAGCATCACCACCAGGAACATGAACGTCCGGTCGGTATACCCCGCGCGGATACTGAAGATCAGCACCGCCACGATAAAGATCGCCGAGAGCAGCACCAGCGGCGCAGATATACTGTCCGCCACCAGACGAATCGCCACCCACCGCGGCCAGTGGGCAACCAGTTCGGTGATCTCTCCGGTCCAGCGGACGTGGATAAACAGGCGCACCGCAAACAGAGCCATCGCCAGGGTTGCCAGAATCATCACGGCCTGATAGGCCCGCCGGGGCAGGAAAAACACCGACGCCGCCACCGCCACCGGCATCAGAACGAGAAGGTGCAGCGGCAGGAGGGGAATCATCGAAAGAACGTTCATTTTTCCAGCCGCCGTATGAGAATCTTCCAGTCGGCGGTGCCGTAGCGGTAGGCCACCCGCATGTACATGGCCAGGCACATCGCCACCACGGAAACACCGATCACAATGGCGGTGATCATCAGCGCCTGCGGTACCGGATCCGCCATCTGTTCCACCGGGACTCCCGAGATGGGTGGGCGAGCGCCGTCGTTGTAATTCGCCGTCATGAAGAAGGTGATCGCCGCCAGGTCCATAATGCCCACCGAGATGATCGTCTTGATGATATTGCGTTGCGTCATCGCCCCGTAGAGCCCCAGGAAGAAGAGTGCCACCGTAAGGTTGGGGACGGTCAGGTGTTCTATAAGCGCCATACTTTGCCTACCCCCTGAAAAAAGGCGAACCGCAGCACCGCAACGCCCAGTCCGAACCCCACCTGCAACCCGATAAGAATGTCCATCAGGGTCAGGTAGAGCGACTGGAACTCGGGGTTTCTGTTGACGAATCCGGTGAAGAGCAGCCCCGTGGGAGCCAGCAGGATCAGCGCCAGGAAGAAGCGCTGGTTCAGGTGCAGCTGCTCGCTGCCGGTGTCGTTCACCGGAAAGACCACATACCGGGCGATAAACAGCGTTGCCAGAACGCCGCCACCTTGAAATCCGCCACCCGGGGTGTAATGCCCGTTGAGAATCACGTGAAACCCCAGCAGGAGCATGAACGGATACAGGAACCCGATGACTACCTCAAGAATGAGGGACTGCTCCGGCAACTCACCGGCGTTCCTCGCGGTTCGTTCTTCGGGGCTCATCGCTTTTTCCCGTCCTCGGTTGCGTCTGCAAGCTCCTCCTGGGATGGCAGAAACTGTTTCATCCCGATGATCGCCGTCAGCAGAATCAGCGCTTCGAACATCGTATCGTACATGCGGTAGTTCAGCAGGATCGCTGCTACCGCGTTGTGCGCGCCGGTATCCGCCTTGAAGTTCTCGGTGATGTAGAGGTACAGCTGCGGCTCAAGGATCTCCTGGTGAGCGGTGGTAATCCCCAAGACCGCCGCCAGAACCCCCAGAACCAGGATTGCCGAGAGGAATCTGCTCATACGTCCTGCTCCGTATCTCCGGGAGTGTAGCGGATGAACCGCACCCCGGACTCGCCGCCATGCATCAGGAAAACCAGTTCCAGCTCATCCATGACGTAACTGTCGCTGGACCCGTACGCGGCAATACCGTCCCGTTCTTCCAGGAGAATCAACGAGAATCGCGGGTCCGCCAGAGCCTCATTCAGCGTAATGGAGGTGAACACCAGCTGTGACTCAAGCTCACGGAGTTCAAAGAAATGACGGATCTCCTGAATAGCCCGGGTCCTGTCCATGTAGTTGATGTAGGCGTCGCTGAGTCGATAGCGGTGGCCCTCCGCCAGGAGGGCGATGGTGTACTCCCGGTTGCGCTTCAGCGCCGCCAGGTACAAAAGGGTCACCAGTCCGCTGCCGATCACCGCCTCGGCCACAGCAAGCTCCGGTGCGGCGTACAGGACGTACAAAAACGCCGCCAGCAGGGAGAAGACCGCCAGGTAGATCACCGCCTGTCGCAGCAGGCGCGCGTGAATGGCCATCGCTGCGAACACTCCCATGAGGATCACCGTACCCGCTTCAATCATCGCTATTCTCCGGATTGGTCACACTGCGGGCACGATAGCCGCTGATCCATGCCGACCGGGCTATGGCGTGAGCCCCGGCGGAGACGGTCAACAGCTCGAATACCAGAATGATAACCAGCTTGACCGAGAGCAACGAAAAGCCGGTGACGATGATGGCGCCGACCACGATAGTGACAAACCCCATCGCCTCCACCTTCGAGGTCACCACGATGCGGGCAAAGAACCCGTCCAGCTTCAGGACGGCATAAACCCCGAAGATCGTAATGAGCAGCCCCGCCACGATCACCACCTGCCCGATAAGCAGATTCATACCACCCCCCGGCGCTCGATAAAGCGGGCCAGCAGTATAGTCACCAGAAAACCGAGGACAGAGAAGAGCAGGGCAAGATCCAGCAGATCTCCCTCAGGGACGGAAACGGCCAGCAGAATCACCCCCAGGGTAATCTTGCTCGCCCCCAACCCCAACCCGAGCAGGCGGTCCCAGATGGTGGGCCCGATTATCACGCGGATCAGACTTCCGAAGGTCGAGAGCCCGATCAGCGCCAGCGAAAGGTTGAGAAAACTCATTCGGGCTGCCCCGGACGCACACGTCCGCGCCCCGGACGCTCCTGCAGCACCCGCTCAAAGCTGCCCTTGATCATCTCTCCCGCTTCGTCGGGGTCGGTAGTGGGGCAGTCGATCCAGACTACCTTGAAACGACGACGGTCGTAATCGATGGTGACAGTGCCCGGGGTGAGGGTTATCGCGCTGGCCACCATGACGCCCCGCAGGGGATCATCTATCGAGGTAGGCAGGTCGATGATGCCAATATTGATGCGGTTGGTCACGGTGACGTAGATCGCGTGGACTCCCGAGCGGTAGATCTCCACCAGCAGGATACCCAGAAACCGCAGGAACGTAATAACGCTGATCTGGTATCGTCGTGGATACGAATCCTTCAGCAGAAAACGGTTGGTCACCACAAGGGTAATCACCGCCAGCACCAGACCCTGCACCGCCGTGTAGAGCGTGAGCGATCCATTCCAGACGATCCAGACAACAGCTATGGCAAGAACTGAAACAACCATTCCACTCCCATTATTCCTACTCAGACGGTCAGATACAAGTACGATCCGGTGGAAACCAGGAAAATCACCATCGCTACCGCGATATCGCTGAAGCTGAAGTGGAATGCCTTGACCCGATCCAGGAATGTGGCCCGTCGGACCCCGAACCAATAGATCAGGACAGCCACGCCAACCGTCCCGAAGAAGATCAGCCCCTTCTGCAGATAGTACGCCCCCGCCACGGAGATCTCCACCCCGAAGAGAAAGGTGATGATCGGTGCCGCGGCGATGCCGCCGACGAGACACCCCAGCCCCATTACCAGGGAGATCGTCGAGGTGAACAGATCAGGTTGCTTACCCACCCGGGACTCCCGGTGGGCAGGGTCCGGTTCAGGAACGAAGTCCGGTGCGGGGTGCTCCACCTTGAACCTGCCGAAGAATATTGTGGAAAATTTGACGAAGGAAACCGCCGTTCCCAGGTTGATCAGGTAGATCCCTGCCTCGGACCACCGTCCGGCGTAGGCGGTCTGAATCAGATATTTGGAGACGCTGCCGTTGAACAGGGGCGCCCCGGTGATCCCCAGCACCCCGGCCATCCCGGCCACAGCGATGAGGGGCATTCGCCTGAACACCCCGCGGATCTCCGTCACCGTCCTGGTGTGGTACACCTTGATGATCAGCCCGGCGGTAAGGAAGAGCAGCGCCTTGAAGAACGCGTGGTTGACGATGTGGTAGACGCCCCCCCAGTACGCTGCCTCCGTCCCGGAGTTGAGCCCCACCATGATCAGCCCCACCTGCGAGACGGTGTGATACGCAAGAATAAGCTTGATGTCCTTCTGGGCGATGGCCAGCAGGAACCCCGAGATCGCGGTGAGAAACCCGATCACCAGGAAGAAATCCTCCGTCGGCAGGGCGGTACCGAAGATCTCCTGCATACGGATAAAAAGATAGACCCCCGCCTTGACCTGCACCCCCGAGAGCACCGCCGAGACGATGGAAGGGGCGCTGGGAGCACCGTGGGCCCGGGGCAGCCACGCGAAGAGCAGAAAGAATGCCCCCTTCACCCCGATGGGGGTGATGAGCAGCACGTACGGGATGATCAGCGATTTCGGATCGGCGGTGGTGGCGGCGACCCGGGCCATCGATTCAAAATCGAGCACCCCCATCTGCCGGTAGACAAAACCCACGCCCAGCAGAAAAAACGCCATGGACAGCAGGTTGATCATGATGTA
>SKHA01000235.1 GCA_007117185.1 Spirochaeta sp.
CCCGCAGCTTCGACCTTTTGTTCCGCGGCCTGGAGATCACCACCGGCGGCCAGCGCATCCACCGCTACGATACCCTTCTTGAGACGCTGCCCAAGTTCGGCCTCACCGAGGAGGGGCTGGGGGATTACTGCACCATCTTCAAGCACGGCTGTCCGCCTCACGGCGGGTTCGCTATCGGGCTGGAACGGCTCACCCAGAAGATTCTCGGGCTGCAGAACGTGAAGGAAGCGTCGCTCTTTCCGCGGGACCGCAAGCGCGTCCGGCCGTGAACGCCGGGGTGAGGGCGCCTGCGGCGATCCTCTTTCTGGTTCTTTCGCTCTCCTCGTGTACCACTGTGGGCGTTGCCGGTGTTGGCGAGCAGGTGCGGGGCGGGGAAACGGAGTTCTACCACGGGTGGGTTCGGGTGGAGGGACGACGGGTTGAGCTGTCGGTGTTCCGGATAACCGAACCGCACTTTTCGGTGGTGGTAGGCATGGGCGCGGCCGAGGCCGAGGACGAGGCTGAGGCCGAGCCGGAGGCGGGAGGGGTGCTGGTTGGGGCCAACCCGTACCGCTATGGCGCCCCAACCGGCGGCGAGCCGGTAGAGCCAACCGGGCCGATAGAGCCAACCGGGCCGGTAGAGCCGGTGGGGCTGGTGATACGGGAGGGCGCCACGCTGGCGCCGGCGGAGCCTCGCTACTGGGGGGTAGGCGGCGGCGACGATCGCTCGCTGCGGATGTTTTCGCAGACCGCGCCGCCGCCGGGGCTGCACTGGGGGGTAAGCGGATTCTTCCCGCTGCTGCAGGATGGCCACAACGTGGCCGGTACGTTTCCCGGCGCGACCCTGCGCGCCGCCAGGGTGGCCATCGCCTGGGGGGATTCCCCCGCCGAGGGGGTGCTGGTCATCGCCACCAGCGGCAGCGTGCCCTGGCGGCGCGGCCTCACCACGGAAGAGCTGGCCCGGCTCCTCCTCTCCCTCGGCGCAACCAATGCGCTGAACCTTGACGGCGGGCGCGCCGCGGCGATCCTCTCCAGCAAAGCCAGACGGCTCCCCCGCCACCCTGTACCAACCGCCGCCGGTCCGGTACTGTTGCAGCTACTCGTCCCTGCGCAAGGAAACCCGAACCGATGATGAACGTCTACGGCGCCGCAATAACCCTCTTTCTCGTGATGGACCCCCTGGGGAACATCCCCTTGTTTCTCTCGATTCTGGAACGGGTCTCACCGCAACGGCGCCGGCAGGTGATCCTGCGGGAGATGGTGATCGCGCTGGCGATCCTCACGGTGTTTCTCTTCTTTGGACAGTACATCCTGCAGGGTCTGCACATCTCCGAGCCGGCCCTCAGCATCGGCGGCGGGGTGGTTCTGTTTCTCATCGCATTACGGATGATCTTCCCCCGGGCCACTGGTGCAGACGATACCGCGGATACCGGAGAAGAACCGCTTATCGTTCCCCTGGCGGTCCCCCTGGTGGCTGGTCCTTCGGCGATGGCCACGTTGATTCTCTTCTCCACCCAGTACCCCGGGCAGATCCTGGACTGGACGATAGCGCTGTTCGTTGCCTGGGCGGCATCGCTGATCGTCCTTCTCTCCGGTGACGTTCTCCGCCGGATCCTTGGGCGTCGCGGACTGGCGGCGATGGAACGACTCATGGGAATGATTCTCACCACCCTGGCGATCCAGATGCTCCTCTCCGGGATCGAGAAATTTGTGGCGGATCTGGGAGCCCTCTGATACACTTTTGCGATGAACCGTCCTGCTCTCCCGGTAGCGGTCACTCTATGTGTCCTGTTCCTGTTCTCCTGCGCCACCACCCCCGACACCGGGGATGTGTCCAGCGTTTCTCCTGAAAACGGCGTTCAAGACCCCCTGCCCCAGCGGGGCGATCAGCCATTCTCAACGGTCCCCTGGGACCCCACCGGTGCGCTGGAGAACCAAACTGTTGCCGAGCACCTTGCCGCTATGGATCTGCGGCAGCGTATCGGTCAACGCTTCATGGTTTTCGTGCCCCGGGGTTACGCGGATCATCCGGGACCTTTCAACGAGGTGATGGCCCGAGGCACCCCCGGTGGCCTTATCGTCTATCGCTGGAACTACGACGATCGACAGGACGTTATCGATCTGACCGGGCGGCTGCAGGCACTGACGCAGTGTTACCAGCCCGGGCGGGGGCTCCTCATCTCGGCGGACCAGGAGGGCGGCCGGGTCGCAGCGTTCCGTTTTCCTGATATCGTCCGGATTCCTTCGGCGGCGATGGTGGGGTACCACCAGGACCCGGAGTTTGTCCGCAGCCTCGCTTACGTAACCGGTCGCGAGCTGGCCCTGATGGGTATCAACATGAACCTGGCGCCGGTGCTTGATCTGACGGACATCCCCGACGCAAGCATCATCGGCGACCGTGCCTGGGGCGATGACCCTGACCTCGTTTCCCGTCTGGCCGAGTCCTACGTGCAGGGGATGCACCAGGCACAGGTAGTTGCCACGGCAAAGCACTTTCCCGGTCACGGGGTGACTCGGGTAGACAGCCACGGGCGGCTGCCGGTGGTGGACTACCGGATGGACGACCTCAGGCGGCGGGAGCTCCTCCCGTTTCAGGCAGCGGTGGACGCCGGGGTCCCCGTGGTGATGACCGCCCACATTCTCTTCCCTCTGATCGATCCGGATTTCCCGGTTACCATTTCGCGCCTCTTTATGGAGGATCTGCTTCGTAGAGAAATGGGATTCGATGGGGTGGTAATCAGCGACGGCCTTGAGATGGGTGCCCTGGCGGCAAACTACAGCCTGGACGAGACCCTGGAAGGGGCGATCATCGCCGGCGTCGACATCATCCTGCTGTACACGCGCTATGACCTGCTGGACGTTATTGACCGGGTGGAGCAGATGGTGGCGGACGGACGGGTCACGGAAGCACAGATCGACCAGGGGGTCGAACGGATCCTCCGTCTCAAGTATCGCTACGGACTGCTGTTGTCAGCCGCCGACCTCACCCACGGTGAGATCTGTGATTACCCGGATGATCTCAGGTAAGAGCTGCTTCTTCCGGGAGAGCACCCCCGGCAGGTCGAATATGCGCTCTGCCAGTTGCCGAAAAGGGAGGTGACTCTCCGCAGCGGGGTGGCCACTGCTCAGCAGCAGGCTGTTGCGCTTGATCACGTCGGTTACAATAAGCATCGTCCAGTCAAGCCGCTGGTCCCGGGCGACCGTCTCCAGCGCTTCCAGCAGGCGCGGTCCGTAGGAATCCGAGTCGGTCAGGGTGGTTACCTCCACCTGGCCGATTCCGAAATCGACGCCCTGATGGTCGTATTTCTTGAAGTCAGAGAGGATGATCTCCCGGGGCTCCCGGCTGCCCAGCGCCTTGATCTGGGCAAAGAGGCTCTGGGCGTGTTCAGCGGCAGAGATTCCGGTGATCGTCTCCAGGCGCAACATCGCCCGGCGATCCGACTCGCTGGTGGTGGGGGACTGCAGGTTCACCGTGTCAGAGACGATTCCCGAGAGCAACAGCAGCGCCACCGCCGGTTCAATTGCCAGTCCGCGATTGATGAACTCTTCGTACACCAGGGTGCAGGTGCTCCCGACGACCCGGGTGGTGACGGCGATCGGCTGGGTTGTTGACGGTGGGGCCAGGCGATGGTGATCGACGATCTCGAGGATATCCGCGTGCTCCGCCCCGTCTACCGCCTGGGAGAGCTCGTTGTGGTCGACCATGATCAGTTTGGGTCGCGGACGTTCGATGAAGGAACGGCGGCTGACAACACCGATGAAATCTTCGTCGGAAAAGACGGGCAGACCGCGGTAGGTGGAGTTGATCAGCTGGTTCTTGGCGATCTCGAAGGGCGTTTTCGCCTGCAGCCGGGGAACGTCTCTGTCCATGATCGTATACACCGGAGTGCTGAGCCGGAGCAGGCGGATCGACTCGGCGGTGTCCGTTCCGGAGAGAAACACCGTACCGGTATAGCCGCCGAAATCTACAGCCAGCTCCTTTACCGACGCGATTCCGGTGAGGATAATCGCCGGGAACTGGTTCTTCACAGCGTGCCGCAGGACATCCGCAATATTTCCAACCACCAGTACCGGCGGAGCCTTCATCTCCTCCAGCCGGTGCAGTGCCACGTCCACCGGCATGGAAACGGTCACGATGGACGCTTCGAATCGGTCCTGTTCTCCCTGGTGAATAACCGTACCGGGCAGGACGTGGTCGAAGTTCTTCACCAGAAAACTGTAGATCGGGCGAAGGCCCTGGTTCTGCTCTACCACCCATGAGGTGATCTCGTTGATACCCACCATCCCCCGAAAGGTGCCGTCCGTTTCGATTACCGGAATTGAACTGATCGTCTTGATCTTGACGGCACTGAACACGTCAAGGATCGGATCATCCGGATGAATGAGGCTGGGACTCTGCCGAGCCACAAGTCCCACTGTGGGTGCAATCGTATCGAAGTGAACCGGCGCGGCTCGATCAGCCTGCTTGAAGACCTGCCGAATCTGCTCGCTCAGAGGGCCAGACCGAATCGGTGTGTATATCCGGGTGGGGTCTATGGTCTGCTTGAACGCGGCGTAGCACCAGGCGGCGCAGGTGCAGTCCATGTCCGGGTTCTTGTGTCCGGCAACGAAGACCTGTTCTTTCACCGGGTCATCGTCTCAGCAACCCGAAGGAGTCGCTCCCGGGCTTCCCGGGCAACCTCTGCCAGTGCGGGATCGTCAACCACGGCGAGCATCGCGGTGGGATCGGCAATGGTAACGCGGGTCTGTCCCGGCCCAAGCTGTTCTACCGTCACGTTGCACGGCAGCATCAGCCCGATCTGCGAGACCGCCGAAAGCGCCCGGTGAGCCAGGACGGGGTTGCAGGCACCCAGAATTGTATACGGCCGAAAGTCGACGTCGATCTTCTTCTTGAGGGTTGTCCTGACGTCTATCTCCGTGAGAACTCCGAACCCTTCCAGCTGAAGGGCTGCAGTTACTGTTTCAATTGCTGATTGATGATCCGCGTTCAGATCGACGGTAATGCCGAAGCGTTCTCTCTCGTTTTCCACTATCGAACCATAGGAAATTACGCGCATATTTACAACAGATACACCGAACCAGCTCTTCTACGGATTTCGAAAAAAAGTTGACGGATTTTATAAAGAGGCGTAGGCTGGAACTAAGTTTTTATTTCAGGGGGTGAAACGTGAACGCATTTGTTCAGTTCAATGGATGGCTCAACGGAATCGTCTGGGGGCCTCCCTTCATGGTGCTCCTTATGGGTACGGGATTGTACCTGACTATCCGTCTAGGATTCTTCCAATTTCTGAAATTCGGCCTCAGCTGGAAACAGACGTTCGGCCGGATGTTCAGAAAAAAGGAAGAGTCTGAAGGCGGCGCGATCTCGTCCTTCCAGGCAGTCAGCTCCGCCATGGCGGCGACGATCGGTGTGGGAAACATCGCCGGTGTCAGTACCGCTATCGCCCTGGGTGGACCGGGTGCGGTGTTCTGGATGTGGATGTCCGCGCTGGTTGGTATGGCCACCAAGTTTGGCGAGGCCTCTCTGGGTGTGAAGTTCCGCAACATCGAGGCCGACGGTGAGGTCAACGGTGGTGTCATGTTCTATATCGAGAAAGGTCTCGGTCCCAAGTGGAAATGGCTTGCCGTTCTCTACGCGCTGCTGGCTGGTCTTGCCGCACTGGGAATCGGAAACATGGTGCAGGCCAACACGATGGCCGCGTCGATGGCTCAGTTCGGCGTGCCGCCGATTGTGACCGGAATCATCGCGCTGGTGCTGGTGGGGCTCGTTATCCTCGGTGGTATCAAGCGCATCGGACAGACTGCGGAAAAGATCGTCCCCCTCATGGCGGTGATCTACATCATCGGCTCGCTGGTTGTCATCGCCCTTAACATTGGCGAAGTCGGCTCAGCTTTCGGACAGATCTTTTACTTTGCCTTCAACCCCGCCGCGGCGGCTGGTGGATTTGCCGGCTCTGCAGTTGCTGGATCGATCCGCTACGGTATCGCCCGGGGTATCTTCTCCAACGAAGCGGGTCTTGGTGCAGCGTCTATCGTCCATGCCCAGGCGAAGAACTCCCCCACCCGTCAGGGTATGTGGGGTGTGATGGAAGTCTTCATTGACACGATCGTTGTGTGTACCATGACCGCTCTGGTTATCCTGGTAACCGGTGCCCTGTACATGGAATCTCCCAGCGGTGGCGGCATGACCGGTGGTGTTCTCGCCTCGGCAGCGTTCACCCGGGGACTTCCCGGACCGGGCGGCGTGATCGTCCTTATCGGACTGATCCTGTTTGCCTACACCACCATGCTCACCTGGTCGTTCTACGGCGAGAAGAGCTGGGAGTACATCTTCGGTAAGAAGGTGGTTCTGCCCTACCGCATCCTCTTCCTGATCTTCCTGGTGATCGGTGCGGTTGGTGGTCTGGAGTTCGTCTGGGACCTGGCGGATACGCTGAACGGCCTCATGGCGGCGCCGAACCTCATCGCTATGCTGGTGCTCGCCGGTATCCTCGTGAAGGAAAAGAACGAGTACATGGATTCTCCCAGCGCCAAGGAGTAGCAGGAGCCCACGGGGCACTTTGTGTGCCCTTTGGAACACCCCCGGAGCTGTTGCCCCGGGGGTTTTTTTTGCCCGGTAGCCACCCGCGGGCTGCGGGATTACACTCGCCACCATGAAGCCTGATTTTACCCGCGCCACGTGGCACAACGAGCCGGCAATCCACACCGTAACCGATTCGGACGTACGCATCACCACCGATCCCGGCACCGACTTCTGGCAGCGCACCTATTACGGGTTTCGCAACACCAACGCCCACACCCTGCTGTGGGACGAGGGGAAAAACATCACCCTCACGGTACGCGTTCAGTTCGACTACCGATCCCTGTTTGATCAATGCGGCGTGGCGGTGTACCTCAGCGACGACTGCTGGTTCAAGGCTTCCATCGAGTACCATGACGCAAAGTTCTCGCGGCTTGGGAGCGTGGTCACCAACCACGGTCACTCCGACTGGGCAACCGTGGACATCCCATCGTGCAATCAGATCTGGTACCGGCTCAGCCGCCGCGGCCCGGACTTTCTGATCGAGTCCTCGTTCACCGGCGAAGATTTTGCTCAGATGCGCATCTTTCACCTTGCGGCGCTGGGCGAAACGACGCCGGAGATGGGCCATGAAGATCCCCCGGGCCCACCGTCCGTCCCGGCGCCGGTGGGGTTCTACGCCTGCAGCCCGCTGGAATCGTCGTTCACCGCCGTCTTCGATCGATTCACCCTGGAGCCAACCCGCTGGGC
>SKHA01000349.1 GCA_007117185.1 Spirochaeta sp.
CGTGCGGGTTCAGGAGGTAATCTCCTCCGCCAGCAACTATGACGTTGACGTCGCTACGCAGATCGAAGAGGGCACCGTGGAAGTGGTGTGGATCAACAACCCCTTTTACCCTGCCCTGCAGAATCGTGGCCAGTTTGCTGACCTGGAGCCGCACCTCAGCGCGGAAGACAAGACTGACTTCTTCGGCTGGACCATCGACGCCCTGCAGTCGGTGAACGGCGAGCTGGGCGGTCTGTGGCACAACACGGACGTCCGTCTGTTCTTCTACCGAACCGACCTTATTCCTACCCCGCCGCGCACCTTTGAGGAGTTCATTCCCATGGCGCGGCGCATTCGTGACCAGAACCCGGACATCGCTCCATATTTCCTGAGCCTCGGCCACACCGACGGATTCATTCACGCTTTCGGACTCTTTGACTCCCTGGGCGGCCGGATAGTGGACGACTCAGGTCGCCCGGTGGTGCTTGAAGGGGCCAACCGGGACCACTGGGTGCGCATCTTCAACCTGTACAAAGAGATGATGGATGATGGGCTGATTCCGGAGAGCGCGGCAGTGGCCAGAGAGACCGGGGTGGTTCCGTTGTTGCTCGGAGGCCAGGTTGCAGCGTTTGTGGGTAACAGCAACTACGGCGTTCGCGAGATCGAACCCAAGCTCCCGGAAGATGAAGCCGCCCTCTGGCAGGCAATTCCCGTACTCGGCTTTCAGGGCGCCCCCACCGGTCGTGGCGTCAGCGGCGGCTGGGTGATCTCCGCGCGGAAGATCGACGACGACCCCCGGCTCCAGCAGGCGGCTATCGATTTCGCCCTGCACGCGACGGGATTTTCCGCCCAGCGTAATACCACCAAAGCGGGTGGCTGGACACCAACCCGGAACAGCGTCTTCACCGGTGATGCGTTCTTCAGCGAGGATCGTTTCATGGCAGCAACTGCGGATGCTCTGGAGACCTCCACCATCCGACCGCTGGTTCCCATCTCTCCGATCATCGCCCAGGTGATGTCTGATGCTCTGAGCAACTATCTCACCAGTGGCCGCTCCCTGGACGTGATCCTGAACGAGGCGAATCGCACCATCATGGACGAGTTCTCGAACCTGTAGTTCCGCCCTGAGGAACTGGAAGGACCGCCATTGACTCGGCGGTCCTTCCGATGTATTCCCGCGGACTGGAGGATACGATCCACCTATGGAAACACGGTTAACCAGATTTATCAGCGGCCCCTGGCCGTTCATTGTTCCCGCGCTGATCGCCCTGGTGGTGATGCGGGGATTCCCCTTTATCTGGCAGCTCTGGCTGTCAATGACAGACATGCGTCTCGGTGCCGAGGCGAGCTTCATCGGGTTGCGCAACTTCCGGGCGATCTTCACCAGCACCGCGTTCCTGGGGTCTCTCGGGTACACCGCCATCTTTCTGGTGGCCACCGTTGCCGGGCAGATGGGGTTCGGTCTGTGTCTGGCGTTGATCCTCGAGGGAGATTTTCGCGGTCGGGATCTGTACCGCATGTTCTTCCTCATCCCCTGGGTCATCAGCGGGCTGGTAGCGGGTATCCTCTGGCAGCTGATGTTCGTCGAGACCGGTACGGGATTCCTCAACGCCCTGCTGGGGCTTTTTGGTGTTTCTCCAGTCCGGTGGTTGAGCAACCCGGCGAACGCCCGCCTTTCCGTAATTGGGGTATATATCTGGAAAGGGCTGGGGTTCTCCATGCTCCTCATGTCCGGTGGGCTGAAGACAATTCCCGACGAACTCCTGGAATCCGCGGATATCGACGGAGCAGGAGCACTTCGAAAGTTGTTCTCCATCAAGCTGCCCATGATGAAGGAAATTGTCAGCGTGAACCTGATCTTTGCGCTCATCGCCTCGCTGAACTCCTACGAGACTGTGCTGGTTCTGACCAACGGTGGTCCCGGAGGGGCCACCTCGCTGATCGCGCTGGAGATGTTCCGGGTTGCCTTTGGCGAGAGCAGAAACCAGATGGGACGCGGGTCAGCCATTGGAGTGGTGATGTTTGCCGTTACCCTGGTCTTCGTGGTGATCTACGTCCGCTACAGCCGCTTCGGGAAGGAGAGCACCTGATGGCACGGCACGGAACACCGCTGCAACGGTTCACCCGGCTCTCCACGCGCCACCTTGTGGCGATCTTCGCCGCCCTGATCTTCGTCTATCCAGTGTTGTGGATCCTGATGGCGGCGATCAAACCGGACGTGGAGATCTATCGTCAGCCCCTGCAGCTGTTGCCGTCACGGGCGGATTTTGCCGGGTTCCAGATGATCCTCCAGCGCTGGCCCCTGTGGACGTTCATTTTTAACTCCCTGGTCTACAGCATCGGGGCGGTGGTGATCTCCCTCGGGTTCGCCCTCTTTGCCGCGTATGGCCTTTCCCGGAACGATTTTCGGGGTAAGCAGACGACGTTGATCATGATCCTGGTGGTGCAGATGATTCCCGCGCTGGTAACGGCTATCCCGATCTATCTGCTCATGCGCCAGCTGCAGCTCTACAACTCGCGGATCGGGATGGTGATCCTCTACTCGGCGATGCGTATTCCCTGGGGTGTATGGATAATGGTGGGGTTTCTGAACCAGATCCCCCGCGCCCTGGACGAAGCGGCAACGATAGACGGGTGTTCCCGTCTGGGAATTCTCAGGCGGATCATCTTTCCCCTGGCGTTGCCGGGGATGGCCTCGGCGGCGATCTTCACCTTTGTGGGCACATGGAACGAGTTCGCCATCGCCTCCATCATTCTGCGGAGCACCCAATATCTCTCCCTGCCGGTAGCCACCATGACGATGATCGCGGCGGACCCCAACGACTGGCGGCTGGTGGCGGCCACCGCTACGGTGAACCTTGTTCCGGTGCTGGTGGTGTTTGCGCTGCTGCAGAAGCATATCGTGGCGGGGCTCACCCGGGGGGCTCTCAAGGGGTAGCTCCTGGAATGGGACTGGAATGAGAACTATGCAAAGGAACGGCGTGTGGCAACAATAGCTTTTTTTCAGAACCGCCTCGGGCGAACCGACGGCGTCTCCCTGGAAGTAGACAAGTGGCGGGTCATCCTGGAACAGCGTCTGGGACACCGGGTACTCTACTGCTCCGGCAACGATGACGTCCCGGGAAACTACGTGATTCCCGAGCTGTACGCGCTGCATCCGATGACCTGGAAGATTCTGCGCAACGGGACGGTGAAGTTCCAGGACTACCTTTCCGAGGCGGATCTGGAGCGGGACATCTACGCGCACGCCGAGGTGATCGAAGAGAAGCTGCTGAAGTTCATCGGTGATGAAGGAGTGGATCTGCTCATCCCCAACAACCTCTGCTCCGGTGGGTATCAGCCGGCGGCGGCGATTGCCTTCCACCGGGTCATTCGCAGGACCGGTCTGCCGGCGATCATTCACAGCCACGACTTCTACTTCGAGGAGTCCGGCGAGGTGGATGCCACCTGTCACACCGTAGCGAGCATCTACGAGCGCTACTTTCCCCCCAAGCTGCCGCAGGTGACCCACGTGGTGATCAACCGCATTGCCCAGCAGGAGATTCAGCGGCGCAAACAGATAGACGCTGTTGTGGTTCCCAACGTCTTCGATTTCAACCAGCCGCCGTGGCAGGTGGACAACTACAACCGGGATTTTCGCAGCGCCTTCGGGATAGCTGATGGAGACCTTCTCTTCCTGCAGGCTACGCGTATTCTCGACCGCAAAGGAATAGAGCTGGCTATCGACGTTCTGGCGCGAGTCAGCACCGGAAAGCTTCGGGAGCAGTTGAACGGTGTCACCACCGCCGCCGGGACGCCTGTGGACGAACGGTCCCGGGTGGTGTTGCTCTGCGCCGGCATCGTCGAGAGCATCGGCATCTCCGGATCCTACTGGGATCAGCTGCGCGCTAAAGCGGCGCGACTGGGTGTGGATCTGCGTCATGCAGGTGATCGGGTACGCCACTCCCGGGGTGAGGCTGCCGGCTCCGCCAGCGAAACGGTCTACAGCCTCTGGGACAGCTACGTTCAGGCGGACTTCGTTACGTACCCCAGCTACTGGGAGGGGTGGGGCAACCAGTTTGTGGAAGCGGTGTTTGCCCGTTTGCCGGTGCTGGTTTTCGAATACCCGGTTTGGACCAGTGACCTGGGCCCCACCGGGTTTGAGGTGATCTCTCTGGGGTCGGAGCTGGCCGGCCGGGACGAAGAGGGGCTGGTTACGGTGGCGCCGGAGCGGATCGAGGCGGCGGCGGAAGAGGTGGTCGCCTTGCTCGGTGATCCGGCACGACGCACCGGGATGGTTGAAAAGAATTACGCCATTGCGCAGCAGCACTTCTCTATGGACACGCTGGAGGAGCTGGTCACCGCGTTGCTGCCCCCGGGGATGCGCCAATGACCACCGCAACGACGCTGTACAGGCCGATCGAGATGGTTCGCACCGGGTATCCCGGGCTCACGGTACTCGGAAATCCCTCAGCGGGCGCTCCATCGGCAACCGGGGACAGCGAGGCCCTCGGCTTCGACGGAAGACATGACGGACTGCTGCTTGCCGAGAACCTGTTGGAATGCAGAACGAGCTTCGAGATCGTGGCGGAGTTTTTTCCGTCTTCCGGCGGTAAACAGGAGCAACGCTTCTTTCACATTCAGGCGGACAGCTCCGACGACCGTATCCTCATGGAGACGCGACTCACCGCCGACGGTCAATGGTACGCAGATTCGTGCGTTGTCAGCGGAGAGGATGTGGTAATTCTGGTGGACCCCACCCAGCTGCACCCTCTGGATCGATGGTATCGCTACACCCTGAGCTACGACGGAAACGTGCTCTTCCATCGCATCGACGACGTCACCGAGTGCAGCCGGGGGCTGCCTGGCCTGCGAACGCCCCGGGGCGGGGTAACGGCGATCGGCCTGCGCGCCACCGGCGACCACTTCTTCTGCGGCTGCATTCACCAGATCACTCTTTCCGGAGCGCGATAGTGTCGAAGACTACCCTCTCCGGATATACTGAAGCGGTGACAACCGCCCACAAGTACAAACGAATCGCTGAGTCGTTGCGGCAGCGGATAAAGAACGGGCAACTTATGGTTGGAGATTTTCTGCCCACCTCCAAACAGCTGGCGGAACAGTACGATACCACAGCGGTTACCATCGACCGCGCCATCGGTGTGCTGGTGGCGGAAGGGCTGGTGACACGGACGCCCGGTGTGGGAACCACCGTACTGGAGCCTTCCTTTCGTGGGGGAACAGGACTGGTCTCACCGGCGGGAACGGCGGTCCTGGTAGGAGCGCTCCTTCAGGCGCAGACGGAGTCGCACTACTGGGAGCGGCTGCTGGACGGCGTCAACGACGTACTGCAGCCATCAGGTGTATCTACCCTCATTGGCTACCACAACCAGAACCGGGAAGGTGCCATGCACTACGCCTCGCTCTTTCGGGACCAGGGGGCCTCGGCGATCCTCTTTGCTCCCTTCGATCGCCCCAACCGGGAGCAGTACGAGGAAGACAACGCGGTGGTGGTTACAGCGTTTCGGGAGATGGGGCTCGAGGTGATCATGCTGGACCGGTACATCGAATCGGTGCCGGGACATTTCGTCTCAGAGTACTGTTACGCGCAAGGACGCGAGATGGTAGAGCGGCTGATCGATCGCGGGTATCGGCGACCGTTGTGCATGAGTACCGACTACGTCTCGGTCATTGGTGCCCGGGAGCGATCCTTTATCGACGGGTGCCTCAGCCGGGGCATCGAAAACCCCCAGGATCTTGTGGTCCGGGTACCCCTGAAGACCTACCAGGACCGCCAGTACGACCAGATCCTCGCAGCGTTGGCCACCGCAGGAGATCACGATCTGGTGGTCTGCCTCAACAGCCGCATCTTCAACACCATCATCTATCTGCGGGCCCGCGAGGCGGCCCGGGCGTCCGGCGACGGATCCTCCACGGGGGGCAAAAAGGCAATCCCCTCACGCAAGCTGGCCGGTTTTGTGGACATCGAACTGATGGATCTGGAGGATGTGGTTGCCTACGTTGAACAGCCCGTTCGGGAGATGGGCCGCGCCGCCGGGCGGATGGTACAGTCGGTACTGCGGGAACCCACCCCCGAGTTTCACCACTCCCTGGTGCCCTGCGAACTGCGGGAGCTTGAGGATTAGATGCTGATGAAGCAGAACGAGTACACCACCCCGGTTCTGATTGTCGGGGGCAGCCTCGGAGCCGTTGCCGCGGCACTCTCCTGCGGACGGATGGGGGTGCCGGCGATAGTCGCCGCGCCGGACCACTGGATCGGCGGGCAGGCCACCTCCCAGGGGGTGCCGCCGGACGAGCACCCCTGGATCGACACCACCGGGTGCACTGCCTCGTACCGTGAGTATCGCAACCGGGTCCGCCAGTGGTACCGCACCCACCTTCCCCTGGCTTCTCGCTGGGCGCTGGAGCCGGCGCTCAACCCCGGGGGCGGCCACGTGTCGCCCATTACCCACGACCCGCGGGTTTCCCTTCAGATACTGCGGGAAATGCTCCTGCCCTTTCAAATTTCCGGGGTGGTGACGGTGCTCACCGGGCTGCGTCCCCGGGCAGTGGAGATGGCGGGAGATCGGGTGCGCGCCGTGGACTTCCGGGCAGTAGATTCCCGGCAGGTGCAGATCACCGCGGACTGGGTGGTGGACGCCACCGAGACGGGGGAGCTGCTGCCCCTGAGCGGGACAGAATACCGCGTGGGTGCCGAGAGCCAACGGGAGTTCGACGAGCCACACGCTCCGGAGGTTGCCGACCCACGGAACCAGCAGGCGGTGAGCTGGTGCGCCGTCCTGGGGCGGGACGCAGCCGGGGCGCACGCCACCGCGCCGCGAGCTCCGATTGAGGCACCGGCAACGTACCACCATTGGAAGACCACCGTGGCGCCGTTCTGGCCGGGGCCGCAACTCTCCTTCACCACCATCTCGCCCTTTACCCTTGAGGAGCAGCACACCAGTCTGGACCGGCTGTGGCTCTACCGCCGCATCCACCGTCCGGAGTTGTACTCCCCGGACCAGGCCGCGGTGGACACCACGGCGCTCAACTGGCCGCAGATCGATTACTGGGAGAAGCCCCTGGTGGACGACCCGGCGCGGGACGACCCGGCGCGGGACGACCCGGCGCGGGGTTCAGGGGACCAGCACAACGTGGTCCAGGCGAAGGAGCTCACCCTGAGCTTCATCCACTGGCTGCAGACCGAGGCGCCGCGGCCCGAAGGGGGCACGGGGTACCCCGAGGTGTTCCTGCGTACCGATATCTTTGATACCCCCGA
>SKHA01000256.1 GCA_007117185.1 Spirochaeta sp.
ACCCAGAACCTGAGCCCGAGCCCGAGCCTCAGCCGGTCTCGCCACCAGAGCCCGAGCCTCAGCCGGCCCCTCGACCAGAACCCGAACAGGAGCCCGAACCGGAACCCGAACCCCAGCCGGCTCCAGCCCCGGAACCCGAGCCCCAGCCGGAACCCGTACAGGAGCCCGAACCGGAACAGGAGCCCGAACCCGACCCATCCCTGCGCAAGAAACTGCAGGACATGATCGGACGCGTCCGCGACAAACTGGGCCCAGCCGAACCGGAAGACCCCAACGCGCCCCAACCTGCCAACCCTCTGGCAAAGCAGGCCCGTCTCTTCGACTATCTGATGCAGCTCGCCGAGAGCCTGCCCCCGACTCGGGACCAGCAGTTCCGCCACAGCGAGGAACGAATGCGACTGATGGGAGTCAGTCACCGCCTCAGCGGCAAGCCCTCCCTGCGACAGCGCCTGGACGCGCTGCGCAAACCCCAGGACAGCTCCCGCCCGGCGGCAGGACCCGCCAGGACCCACAGCCGTGAGGACATCGCCGGAACGTTCCGTCACCTCTCACGTCTGAGCGGCAACCTGCCCGACCCTGACGTGGCCCAGCAGCTCAGCAACCGGGCCCGGCGGATCGACGCGCTGCTCTCGGGCAAACGGGACGGCAGCGAGGCCTAGCCGGCGGTGTGCCCCAGCCACTTTCGTCTCTCACCCGGCAGCGACCGGCGACCGGCAGCGTCTTCGCGTAGACCCGGCACTTCCATCCGTCTATAATGCGGCGATGGCATCGGAAACCACTTTGAAGAGCCTCCACCCGCTGGAGGTGAAAACGTTGCTGCATTACCGTTCGGGTGACGTCTTTGACGCCCCGCAGATGCAGACTGATCTGGACCTCGTTCTTGGCCAATGTAATCAGGCGCTGAGCTGGCTGGAAGCCAAGGGATTTGTCGCCGAAGCGGAACGGCGTACGGAGATCTCCTACGAACGCACTGCATTGGGCGCCGAGTACGCTGACACGGGAACTCCGGTGGAGCGGATCCTCAAGGCACTGGCAGCGCAGGGACCGCTTACCCTTCCCGCGCTGGCGCAGGCAACCGCGCTGGAGTCCCGGGACGTCGGTTCCGCCTACGGACAGCTGTCAAAGGTACAGATTCTCTCCATGGACGAGAGCAAACAGGTCTCCCTGGAACAACCCGACGCTGCCCCCGACGCAATCTTGCGCGCCCTCCTGGAGCGTGCTGCCGCGGAGCCCCTCCGGGAGGAAACCCTGAGCGAGGCCGAGCGCGCCGTCGCCCAGGCAAATGGCAAGAAGCGCGGCGCTTCTTCAGCGATCTTCCGGATCATCGAGCACGAGGTGGTGCGTTATCAGCTCAGTACCAGCGGTGCAGCGATTCGGGAAGAGCTGCAGAAAGCCGGCGTCACCGGCGACGAAATCGGCCGTCTCACCCCGGAGATGCTGCGCGACGGTTCATGGAAAGGAAAGACCTTTCGCGAGTACGGCGTCAACGCGCCCACCAGCCGCATCCTTCCGGGGCGGCGCAATCCCTACTGCGAGTATCTGGATTCGGTAAAGGACAAGCTCACCTCCCTGGGATTCGAGGAGTTCGACGGGCCGCTGGTGGAGACGGAGTTCTGGAACTCCGACGCCCTGTTCATGCCGCAGTTTCACAGCGCCCGGGACATCCACGACGTGTACTACGTCAAGGAACCACAGCATATCCGGGAGATACCCGAACCGTACCTCTCCAACGTTGCTGCGGCCCACGAAAACGGCGGCCAGAGCGGCAGCCGCGGTTGGGGGTATCAGTTTGATCGCGACTTCACCCGTCGCCTGCTACTGCGCAGTCAGGGAACGGTGATGTCCGCCAAGTCCCTGAAGGACGCCGCAGTTCCGGGGAAGTACTTCGGCATCCTGCGCTGCTTCCGCTACGACCAGGTGGATGCCACCCACCTCTCCGACTTCTACCAGACCGAGGGGATCGTCCTGGGGAACGAGGTGAACCTGCGCACCCTCCTGGGGTTGCTGAAGATGTTTGCGGAGGAACTGGCCGGGGCAACGGAAGTGCGCTACGTCCCGGGATATTTCCCCTTTACCGAGCCCTCCGTGGAGGTGCACATCAAGCACCCCCGCCTCGGCTGGTTTGAGCTTGGCGGCTCGGGGATCTTCCGGCCGGAGGTGACCAAACCGATGGGTATCGACGTTCCGGTCCTCGCCTGGGGGCTGGGAATCGATCGCATGGCCCTGATGCACCTGGGCCTCAACGACCTGCGGGAGCTGTTCAGCTCCGACATCGAGCAGGTCCGGCTGCGCCGCAAGGCGGGGTAACGGAGAGAGTAATGCCGAAAATCGAAGTATTCCGGGATGCCCTGATTCGGGGCATCGGGGCCAAAAAACTGACGGATGCGCAGCTGGAAGAGCTCTTCCCCTGCGCCAAAGCGGAGCTGGATGAGCCGGCCGACGCCGACGGGATCATGAAGGTCGAGCTGAACGACACCAACCGCCCCGATTTGTGGTCCACAGCGGGGCTGGCGCGGCAACTGCGGCTGTACCGCGGTGGGGACCACCCCCGGTACACCTTCTTCTCCGACAGTACCGTCACCCGGGAGAGCGGGGACCGCCGGATCATGGTGGACCCGGCGGTAAAGGCAATCCGACCCTGGGTGGTGGGATTCGTCATGACTGGTCCGCCGATCAGTGAAGCGGTCCTGAAGGACCTGATCCAGACCCAGGAGAAACTGACCTGGAACTACGGACGGAAGCGTCGCTCCATCGCCATGGGGCTGTACCGTGCCGACCTCATTCAATGGCCCGTTCATTATCGTGGGGTGGACCCTGATGCCACCCGCTTTGTTCCTCTGCAGATGGATCGGGAGCTCTCCATGCGGCAGATCCTCACGGAACACCCGAAGGGCCAGGAGTACGGCCATATCGTCGCCGACCTGCCCCTCTTCCCCCTGCTCACCGACGACCGGGGGGATGTCCTCAGCTTTCCTCCGGTGATCAACAGCGCCGGGTTGGGAGCTGTCCAGGAGGGGGACACCACCCTCTTTGTGGAGCTCACCGGCAGCGACCTGGACTCGCTGCTTCACGCCGCTTCTATCGTCGCCTGCGACGTGTCCGATGCGGGATACACTGTCGAACCGGTCCGGGTGGAGTACCCCGAACAGACACCTTACGGGAAGGCGATCACCGTCCCCTACTACTTTCAAAAACCCCAGTCAGTAGCGGTGACCCTGGTGAACCGGCTGCTCGGGGTGGACCTGCCGGCCTCGCAGATGGTGGACGCCCTGAAGCGGATGGGTATCACCGCCACTGAGGTAACCCCGGCGGGGGGCGAGAAAGCCATCCTCATCCGCGTCCCGGAGTACCGCAACGACTTCCTTCACGCCGTGGACGTCCTTGAAGACGTGATGATCGGGCGGGGGATGGACTCCTTCGAGCCGGAGATGCCCCGGGATTTCACCGTGGGGCGCCTCACCGAGCTGGAGCAGTACCGCCGCCGCCTGCGGGATCTGATGGTCGGTCTCGGCTTCCAGGAGATGATCTTCAATTACCTCGGATCCGGCAGGGACTACCTGGACCGCATGTACCCCCCGGAAGCACGGGAAGACGCGTACAGCCGGGCTGTACAGATCGCAAACCCCATGAGCGAGAACTACGAGTTCGTCCGCCCTTCGGTGATCGCCTCGCTGATGAACGCCGAGAGCGTCAGCGCCCACGCGGCGTACCCGCATCACGTCTTCGCAATCGGCAAGGTGGCCGAGCGGTACGAGAAGGACCCCTCGGGGACGCGGACCCTCACCAACCTGGGGTTTCTCTCGGCGGACCGGGATGAAGATTTTAACATCATAAACTCGCGAATCTCTGCTATACTGTTTCATCTCGGGTGCGAGTATACCCTGCGGGAAACCCGGGACCCGCGCTTTATCGCCGGGCGCGCCGCCGAGATCACCCTCGCCGGAGGGAAAGCGGTGGCTGGGGTTTTCGGAGAGGTCCATCCGGGAACGCTGGAGCGATGGGGGGTTCAGGTTCCCTGTACCGCCGGGGAACTCAACCTTGAGGAACTGCTGAGACAAACCTGAGGGGGATGTGACGCCTACCGAAAACGTGCACGCACCAACGGTTCTTGCTCCCTATCCCGGGCCGGACTCGGACCCGGAGATGCTTGATGTCTTTGTGTACCTGCGCCCCGAGACCAACGGCGTCCAGGTTGAGAGCTCCATCCTCTCGGTGATCAAGAAGAGTCCCCATTACCGCAGCGCGTTGAATCTGGTGTACCTCGCCAACATCCCCGGAGACTACATTGTCCGTAACCGCATCGTGGAACGCCACTACGGTCTGCGACTCCATTTTGCGGTTCACGGTGGAGCCGCCTTTACCCCGGATATGCAAAGCCAGTTCGAGCGCCATTACCAGGTGCCCTTCCGTGAGCAGGAGGTTATCGGTGGGTTTGACGCGTTGCGCCGTTACCAGTGGACTCCGGAGGAGCTGTTTTCCCTGTGGGTTGAAGAGGAAGCGGTGGTGCGTATCGCCGGCCAGGTGGTAAAGCGCTATAAGGACGTCTTTATCGTCAACTACGACATCCCTGCGCTGCTGCACAAGAACGATACCGAGACGGATATTGCGGTGATGGTCTTCCGAACCCGCACCGGCTACCGCCACTTCTTCCGGTTGGCTCTGCAGATGAAGGACGTTCTGGTTGATCGCGGACTGATGAGCGCCGAAATGCCCATCTCCCGGGCGGTGCACATTTCCAGGAGCCCCTTCGAGCAGCTCATCGACGCCCGGGACTACCTGCTGCTGGCGCCGGACCGTCCCGCGACGATATGGGACTCCTCTTTCGCTCAGTACCTGCTGGGTCAGGGGATAGATCATGCGGTGATTCAGGGAGCGGTGGACCACCCGGTGTGCACCGTCTCACAGGATGAGGAACACCTTCTGGAGCTTGCTGAAGGAGCTGACTACCCCGGGGCGCTGGAGCTGCTGCGCCGTGTCCGCTCTCAACTGGTCTTCTCCCGGGGAACCTGACCTGCCCGTTACCTGCCCGCCCCGGAGACTACTCCCGGCGAATCTTCACGTCTCCCATCAGGGCGATCCCTTTGATGATCACCTCCGGCCCACCGGCTTCAGGGTGACCCTTCTCCTTGACATCAGCAAGGATCGCCGAGATCTCATTGCGGACACGGACGTTTCGGGGCAGGAGGATCACGGTGTCACCCATGATGGTGGTGGTGTTGATCACAACTCCCTCGGGGATGGAATACCCCCGCAGGTCAACCTTGAGGTCACCCATGATGCAGGTGGAGTCCAGTCGGCCCTGGTCAAGCCAGTCTCCGTTGATCCGGCGGTCGCCCATGATGCATACCGCAGTTCCCCCGCTGGTTCTCGCTGCGGGAGGTGAGGGCGGGTTTTCCCGGGCGGCCTGCAGTGCATGCATGTCCCGAGCATTCACAATCACTTCACGACGGTCCTCAAACTCCCGCAGGGTGATGCGGTTTGACCCGTAGAGTTCCGCCAGCCTGTCCAGGGCCTCTTCCCGGGCCTCTTCAAGTTCGTCCATGGATGCACTAATCTATCATGATGGACGAGCCGTCGCAAGAAATACCGGCATCGCTGGCTGATCTGCTCCGGCAGGTGTACCCCTTTCGTTTTCTCGCGGCGGACCTTCGGGACCTGGTGGTACGGGAAGCGCGGCTGGTTGAGGTTGGCCCGGGAGAGATCCTCTACCGCCGGGGGGACCACGACGATTCGGTGTGGGTCATCTTTTCCGGCGCCGTGGAGCTGGTGGATGCCCGGCAGGATCAGCAGGACCGGGTGATGGTGGTGACCCAACAGCGCTATTTCGGCGAGTGGGAGGCGATCTTCCGGCACGAGCGGGGGTATACCGCCCGAGCCCGGCAGCACTGCCGCTGCCTGGTCCTGCCTGGTGAGCGGTTCAGGCATATCCTTCGCAGCTCTCCGGCCTGCGCGCAGGGGTTTGGGACCGCCCTTCGGCACGATCGGGGTATCTTCTCCCCCTTCGATCGCTTTCTCTCGCACCTGCAACAGCAAGCCGACGGTGGCCACATCGACGTGGAATCCCTGCTGCCCCTGTACCGCGCGCTGGCGCCGGCGATTCATCCGGGAGCGCAGAAGGGCCACCGCCTTGACGTGGCGGGGCTGCTCTATGCCGTCCGGCGCCTCCCAGGAAACATCACCACAACCTTTGCAATTCTACTGGTGGACGAGATCCCCCCTGCGTTCGACGATCCGATACTCTCGTTGCCACGGGTTCCCACTGACGCCCGGCGTCGGGATGTGCGGGAGATGCTCCCCGGCAAGAATCTGATCCTGCTGCGCAGCGGCCGGTCGGACCTGATTGACCTGCTCACCTGTCTGTGTCTCTACGCGGTGGAAGCGCGAAAGATCCGCGAACGCCTGACCCGGGACGGTCTGGTGGGGGTTCTGGAGGGGATCCCCGATGGCACCCCCGCAGCTGAGGTGCTTGGTCAGCTCTCGTTCAGCAGTCGTGAGGCCGCGGGGTTGCTGGCGGTGTGGGGTGGGAAGACTCCGCAGCGACTGCGGGAGATCCTCCGTCATCGGGAGATGTTCTCCATCCACCTTCGTCGGCAGCGTCGCGTCCAGACCCTGCGTCGGGGAGAGGTCTGGACCTCCGAGGTTGCCCGGGCCACCCGGATGCTTGTCGGCACCGACCCGGTTGATCTGCCCAGGGACCGGGGGGTGCACATCGTCAGCAGCAACTCCCATTCCGTCACCAACTGCCTGAACCCCTGGTTTCACACCAACCGGGACCAGCTGCTGCAGTGGGCCGGCGCCACCGGCCACCCCGTGCTGGACGAGCCATGGCCGGTGGAAGAAGATCGACTGTACGCGTTGGCCCGGGGATATTTCCGGGAGCACCCCGAAGCGGAGGAGGAGGCTCTCCACACTGCGGAAGCCCACGGCCACCTGCGGGTCCAGGAGACAGCGGGTACGGGAATCCAGGTCCAATTGATCGACCTGGGTTCGCTGGCGGGGGTGCAGTACGACAGCCTGGTGGACCCCATTCCGGCATCGCGCAACGACCTGATCGTGAACATCGACTACGCCTTCGGGCAACAGGCGGAGTTCATCATACGCAACCTTCTGATGCTCTTCGGCAGCAACATTCGCAGTGTCAGTTTCCTCGGCAAGGCGGGGGCCCTGGTGGGTCGTCGCGGAGATATCCTGATTCCCACCGCATTCGTGGAACAGCAGAGTGATCA
>SKHA01000059.1 GCA_007117185.1 Spirochaeta sp.
AAGGGGTTCTGCAGGCTCTTGCCGGACGCGGTCCCGGTCAGGTGGTGGGCACGTTCTACGCCGAGAACGACCCGGACCGTGCCTACCGGATCGTCGTTGATCTTATCGCCGGGGAGCCGGATCTGGGCGGAATCGTCGCCCTGAATGAAAACTCCACCGTCGGCGCCGGCCGGGCGATTCGTGACCTTGGCGTGGCCGGTCGTGTTCGTCTGGTCGGGTTTGACAACTCACACGAGGAGATCGAATTCCTGGAGACGGGAGTTGTGGACGCGCTGGTGGTGCAGAAGCCCTTCAACATGGGGTACCTGGGCATCAAAACGGTCGTCCAGGCGGTGCGGGGGACGGCGGTAGAACCGATTATCTACACCGATTCGGTTTTGGTCAGGCGGGATGAGATCTTCACCGAAGAGAATCAGAAGCTTCTTTTTCCCCTGGTTCAGCCGCGATAGGGGATCCCGGCGTCATATTTTCACCTTTCTGTGGACAATTTTAGATTTACGGCTGGCTAAACCCGTGTGACCATAGTAGTGACCAAAGGAGGTCTCATGTCATCCGCCACTGTCGTTGAGATGCGACAGGTCGATAAATCTTTCACCGGGGTTCACGCCCTCAAGGGTGTCAACTTCGAGCTCAGATCAGGTGAGGTCCACGCTCTGGTCGGTGAGAACGGAGCGGGAAAGTCCACCCTGGTGAAGACCCTGACCGGGATCGTGGACAAAGACTCCGGTGAGATTCACTACCTTGGACGTCTGTTCAACCCCCGGGACCCCAAACACGCCCTGGAGATGGGCATCGGGATCATCCACCAGGAACTGAACATGATGGACCACCTGACGGTGGCGCAGAACATCTTTATCGGTCGCGAGTCCACCCGTCTGGGCGGACTATTTCTCGACGAACAGGCACAGAACCGCCGTGCGGCGGAGCTGTTCCAGCGCCTGAACATGGACATCGACCCGGAGCAGCGTCTTGGGGAGCTGACAGTGGGGAAGCAGCAGATGGTGGAGATCGCCAAGGCGGTTTCCCACGATTTGCGGGTTCTCATTCTGGATGAACCCACTGCGGCGCTCACCCTTAATGAGATCTCCGAGCTCTTCGAGATCATGCGAGACCTTCGGTCCCAGGGGGTGGGGATGATCTACATCTCCCACCGGATGGACGAGATTGGCAAGATCACCGACCGCGTCACGGTGATGCGCGACGGCGAGTGGGTGGCCACAAAGGATACCGATCAGGTCACCACGGCGGATATCATCAACATGATGGTGGGACGCACTATTTACGAACAGCCCAAAGCGGCAAGTAACGTCGGTGCTGACGCGCCGGTGGTTCTCAAGGTGGAAAACCTCAACGCCGGACGGATGGTCAAGGACGTCAGTTTCCAGCTCCGTCGCGGCGAGATCCTCGGTTTTGCCGGCCTCATGGGGGCCGGTCGGACCGAGACGGCCAGGGCAATCTTCGGCGCCGATCCTCTGCAGACGGGAACGATCGAGGTGATGGGCCGGCCGGTGCATATTCGCTCTCCCCAGGACGCAGTCTCCCACGGTATCGGCTACCTCTCGGAGGATCGCAAGCGCTTTGGCCTGGCACTGAATCTCTCGGTGAAGGAGAATGCCGTCCTGGCCAACTACGAGAGTTTCGAGAAGAATCTCTTTATCCAGGCCCGCAGCGTCGAGAAGATCGCCGATGAGTACGTAAAGAAGCTGCAGATAAAGACCCCCACTTTGGAACAGATTCTACGCAACCTCTCTGGAGGGAACCAGCAGAAGGTGGTTATCGCCAAGTGGCTGATCCGCAACAGCGAGATTCTGATCTTTGACGAACCCACCCGGGGGATCGACGTTGGCGCCAAGAGTGAGATCTACAGTCTCATGAACGAACTGGCGGCGGCGGGGAAGTCGATCATCATGATCAGCTCGGAGCTGCCGGAGGTGCTGCGCATGAGCGATCGCATCGTGGTGATGTGCGAGGGACGGGTTACCGGAGAGCTGGATATCGCCGAGGCGAGCCAGGAAAAGATCATGGAATACGCAACAAAACGCACCCAGGAGCAGATATAGATGACCAGCAAGCAATGGCGCCGCCTCAAGGATAAGGGACTGCAGAAGCTGCTCGCGCCGCTGGCGCTCGTCCTGATTTACCTCTTCTTCGGGTTTTTCGGGCGCAACTTCTTCTCCTACGCCACCCTGGTGAACATTCTCGACGCGTCCTACTATATCGGGTTTCTGGCGCTGGGGGTTACCTTCGTTATCATCACCGGGGGGATCGATCTTTCGGTGGGAACGGTGATGATGGCCGCGGCAATTACCGGTGGTACCGCTTTCCGCACCTGGGGGTGGCCCATGGGGGCCTCACTGGTTCTGATCATGGCGGTGGCGATTGCTTTCGGATTCTTCAACGGCTTCATGGTTGCCAAACTGAAGCTGCCGCCGTTTATCGCCACCCTCGGGACGATGATGATCTCCATGGGAATTGGATCGATTGTCTCCAACGTGCGCAGTACCGCTTTTCCTCCGCGCACCGAGCCGGCGGGGTGGTTCCGGGACATCTTCAAGATCATCACCCCCGAACGGTTCTCCATACCTACCGGCGCGATCGTCCTGATCGGTGTGACCGTCATCTTCCACATCATTCTTACCCGGACACGGATGGGACGCTACATCTTCGCCATCGGCAGCAACAAGGAAGCGGCGCGACTGTCCGGGGTCAACGTGGAGAAGTGGGAGATGTCAGCGTATGTGATCAGCGGGATCGCCGCCGGGATCAGCGGGATCTCCTTCCCGGCGGTGTACACCACCGTCATGCCCGCACAGGGGCAGGGGTTCGAGCTCTTTGCCATCGCCGGTGCGGTCATCGGCGGAACCTCCCTCTCCGGTGGTATGGGGTCCGTCTTCGGCACGCTGATCGGTGTGTTCATCATGGCGGTACTGCGGAACGGTTTGCCGGCGATGAACCTGCAGGCCCACTACCAGACGTTCTTCACCGGCGTGGTGGTGATCGGTGCGGTCATGCTGGACATGTACCGAACCCGGAAGACCACGGAGGTACGGGTGCTCACCCCGGCAGACCAGTATCGCACCGACATGACCGCCCGAATCGACGAGAAGGAACAGCAACTCACCGCGGCGAAGCACAGCGGCGACAGCGCTACCGCGGCCACCCTCAGGAAAGATGTGGCCAGGATGAAGCAGGAGATGAAGGCGACGTTCCGCACGATGAAGGCCGAGGAGAAGGCCGAAGCCGCCCGCGTTCAGGCAGAAGAGAAGGAAGCGGAACGGGAATTCCGGGAGCTTCTCAAGAGCGGGCACCAGGACAGTGAATAATCCCGGGGGATTGTCTCCCGGGCGAAATGACTCACAGGAGGTTTCTATGAACAGTTCGAAACGAACCGTTATGGCAGTTGTCGCACTTGTGCTGGCACTGGCAATGGCACTCCCGGTTTTTGCCGGTGGTGGACGGGAAGCGGCATCGGCCACTCCCTACATTGCTGTTGTCTCCAAGGGTGAACAGCACGATTTCTGGCAGCAGGTACGCCTTGGTGCCACCGCCGCCGCCGATGAGCTTGGGGTGGAGATCACCTTTGAGGGCCCGCCCTCGGAGAGCGACGTTTCCATTCAGGTGGAGATGCTCAACAGCGCGATCGCCCGTGGCCCTGTGGCAGTGGCCCTTGCCGCCCTGGACACCAACGCGGTGATGGATCAGCTGACTCAGCTGCAGGCTGACGGTATTCCCGTGGTCGGATTCGACTCCGGTGTTCCCGACGCTCCCGCCGGTTCCATCGTGGCCAACGCTTCTACCAACAACGCTGCCGCTGCCGGACTGGCCGCTGAGAAGATGTTCGAGGCTCTGGAATCAGAGATTCGCGCCGCAACCTCGGCTCGACCGGTACGGATTGTTGTGCTCAACCAGGACGCTCGTGGCGAGTCCCTGCTCAGCCGTGGCCGTGGTTTCCGCGACCGGATGGTTGAACTGGTGATCAACAACACCCCCATGACCGCTGCAGACGTTCGTGTGATGGGTAACCCCGCGTTCGTAGCGGCTAACAACCCCACCGGTGGTGACAAGGTCATCATCGAGATGGTTGTCCCCGCTTCCGCATCCGCACAGGACACCACCTCTGCGGCACAGGCGGTTCTCAACCGTGTCAGCAGCGACAACATTCGCGGTATCTTCATGAGCAACGAAGGAACAGTGGTTGGACTGCTGGCAGCCACCGACGACGGCGCTGCCCTTCCGGCGGACTATCCCGGTCTTATCGCGATCGGTTTTGACGCCGGCCGCGCTCAGAAAGCTGCGGTACGGAACCAGTACTTCCTCGGTTCCATCACCCAGGATCCCTTCCAGATCGGTTTCCAGGCGGTACGTCTGGCCAACGAATCACGGCTGGGACGTTCTGTTGCCGATGTTGACACCGGTGCGAAGTTCTACACCTCTGCCAACATGGACGATGCCGACATCTCCGGTTTGATCTACGACTGATCCGAACCGGTCGGTACATCGGCGCTTCGGTGCCGTGGGGCCCTGCGTAACTGCGGGGCCCTTTTTTTGTGTGCCCCCGGCAGGGCGCGACACCGGGCGTGTACAACCCTTGACCGGGCAAAACCCGAAGATCATACTTACCGTACTATGCATACAAAAACTGTTGCGAACGTGGTGGGGTGGCTGCTGGTGGCAGTGTTCATGCTTCCGACGCTGGTGGTAGGGGCTGAGGAGTCCGATTCTGCTCTGGAGGTCTCGTTCTTCTCCAGCCCCAAAGTGGGCGGAGGAAACCTCTCCCAGGGGTTCGTGCGGTACTCCTGGAGCGAAACGTTTTCCAGCAGGATCGGTTTCTCCTACGCTACCGAGACGTACAACGCCGAGTTTGAGGATGAGGATATCGATGAATCCCTGGTTCTGGTAACCAACGACCTCTACCGGCTGGACCTGGTCCCTCTGGAGCTGACCCGGGGGAAAAGCCGCTTCGGCTTCGGACTGAATACGACGGTGGAGTCCATCAACCAGTACGGGTTTTATGCTACCAACGCCTCATCTTCTTTTGGTGAGGACGTGATCGCCTTCGAGGAGGATCGCTTCCGGCTCTTTCTCTCGCCCCGGGTGGGGTGGGGGTACTCCGGGGGCGGCGATCTGCTGCAGGTCACCAGCAACATATGGGTGGCGCCGCTTTTTGTTGTGGTTTCGGAGGAAACGTTCTTCTACCGCAGCGGTGCTGATCGCGAGGCAGTTACCGAGGTCAACGACGGCGTGGGTATCGGGTTTCCCGAGATAGAGCTGGACGTGACCTTTCTCATTGCCCGGCGACTGCAGCTGGAGCTGGCGGTCACCTACCGGTACTTCCTGATGGAGGAGTACCAGTTCAGCTTCGATAGTGATGGCGAGGATTTCGGTCTCCTGGAGACGGAATACGATACCACCCGCCTTCTGGCGGTGGCCAGCATCCCTATCACCCTGCCCAACGAGAGTCGCTTTCGTGTGGGGGCGGGGGTACTGATGTACCTTGAGCGCAACCTCACCGAGGGAACCCAGCAGCTGCAGCCGGGATTCACGGTGCTCTTTGGTGTGGAGCCGTAAGGTCTGGATCCGTGAGTTTGCTGCCGTGAGTTGACATCGCCCCGGCAAATCGGTATTTTTACAACGGTTTTCGGGGCAGGGTGCGTCGCGTTCGCGTGGCAATTCCCGACCGGCGGTTATAGTCCGCGAGTGTCTGGCGCTCTGGCGCTATCCACAGAACCGGTGCAATTCCGGTACCGACGGTACAGTCCGGAAGGGAGAAAACCCGGGTACAGGTGGATCTTCTCTGATCGCCTGCCCCAGCTCCCGCTGATATAAGCCCCGCATCCGTTCGCTTCGGCGGTACGTGTGCGGGTTTTTTTATCGGCGTACACACATATCGCCCCGAGCCGGGAGGTACGCATGGACAGAGATCGGGATGATCTGCTGCTGGCGCGCACTCTCGAGCTCGCACGAGGCGGCATCGGCCGGGTGGATCCCAATCCCCTGGTCGGAGCTGTCCTCGTCAAGTCTTCAGAGGTCGTCGCTACCGGTTTTCATCGTCAATACGGAGGGCTTCACGCCGAGGCGGAAGCACTGTACCGCGCCGGTCCCCGGGCCCGCGGGGGGACCCTCTACTGCAACCTCGAGCCGTGCGCATTTTCTTCGCCGCAGAAGCACCAGCCCCCCTGCGCCGAGGCGATCGTTGCTGCCGGGGTGAAGCGGGTGGTGATCGGTCAGATCGACCCCAACCCGAAGATGCGGGGGGCGGGGGTCGCGTACCTTGAGCGGGCCGGAGTAGAGGTTTCGGTTCTGCCTGAGGGGCCCCTGCTGGAGCGGATCTGGCGCTGCAACAAGCTTTTCAATACCACCATGGCTCTCCACCGCCCTCTGGTGCACCTCAAGTCGGCGATCTCCCTGGACGGACGAATCGCCGCGGCCGGTGGGGACTCCCGCTGGATCACCGACGAGCGGGCCCGGCGGCACGCTCACCGGGTACGCTCGGGGTTCGACGCCGTCCTCATTGGTCGCGGCACCGCCGAGACGGACGATCCGCTGCTCACCGTGCGCCTTGGCCGAAGCGGGGGGGCGGCTCGCCGGGGCCGGCAGCCCCGGGCGGTTGTCCTCGACCGAACCGCTCGACTCCCTCTGGATGGACGGCTGGTCCGGGAGCGGGCACACCAGCTGATGGTGGTCACCACCGACGCGGCGTCGGAGGAAGCCCGGCTGGGGCTGAGCGACCGCGGGGTCACCGTGATCACCCTTCCGGATACCGCCCCGGGCACCGTTCTTGCGGCGCTGTGGCAGGTGGGGATTCGCTCGGTCCTGGTGGAAGGCGGGGCGACCATCACCACGGCGTTCCTGCGCAGCGGCCTCTGGGACCTGTACAGTTTTTACATCGCCCCGCTGATCCTGGGAGAGGGGATTTCCGCTGTCGGCGACCTGGCAATTGCGGAGATCCCCGGGGCCTTACGACTGGAAGCGCCGCAGTGGCGGCGCATCGGAGATCAGCAACTGCTGAGCGGCTACCGACCAGGATGGTACGAAGATGTTCACCGGACTCATTGAAGAAATCGGACGGGTTACCGAGGTGCGCCGCCGCGGGGAGTGGCAGGTGCTCACCGTGGCGGCGGAAGGGGTCCTTGAGGGCACCCGCATCGGCG
>SKHA01000033.1 GCA_007117185.1 Spirochaeta sp.
AGCGTTTGAAGCCGGAGACGATGATGTTCTTCAGCTGCTTGGGAGTTATGTCGAAATTGTTCACCCCCAGCAGGATCTCGTCGCTGACGGTAGTGTGGGAGACCAGGCGGTTGTCCGTGCAAAAGGAAACGGAGAGCTTGTTGTCCAGCATTCGCCCCAGGGAATGCTCTTTCACCGTGGTGATGTCCGGAGCGGTCTGCAGATTGCTGGTGAGACACACCTCGATGGTGGTGCGGTTCTCGGCGATGTAGTTCACCAGGCGCTGGATGTACAGCTCCCGGTCGAGAATCGTCGCGTCCCGGATGTGCTCCGGGCTGAACAGCCGCATCCCGTGGCCGATCCGGTCGGCGTGGAGCTTGGTGATCGCCTGGAAGATCGATTCCGGACCGTAAGCTTCCCCGGCGTGAACTGTTTTGTTCAGAAAGTGGGAGTGGACGTAGTCGAACGCCTCCTCGTGGTCCTCGGCGGGGTAGCCGTATTCACTGCCGGCAAGGTCAAAACCCACTACCTGAATGTCCGTCTCGTTGCGAATCTGTACCGTCGCCCGGGCCAGTTCACTTGACGCCAGGCGAATCACCTCATCGGAGGTGGCGTAGCTGTGGACGTCGCTGAGAGCCCGATAGTACCGGGAGAACCCGGGGGTGAAGAAGCGCATCGCGATGACGATGATCCCGTAATCAAACTCGGGCTCCCCGTCAGGGAGGGTTCGCTTGAACTCCTTTCGCGCCCGGGAGAGGCCGCGGTCCACCGCCTGCATCACCTGGGCAAAGGAGAGGTCGCTGTGCATGTGCAGTTGCGGGGCGAAGCGCACCTCCAGGTGACGGACCCCCTCGCTGATGTTGTCCTGGGCCAGTTCCCAGGCGATCTGCTCCAGGTGCTCCTGGGTCTGCATCACCCGGGTGGTGAGGCCGAAGCCACGGAGATACTCGTCAAGGCTGGCGTACTCTTTCTTGAAGACCAGTTCGTTCAACCCCTCCGGGGTATACGATGGGAGCTCAATGTTCTCCTCCCGGGCGATATCAATGAGGGTTTGTTCTCTCAGGCTCCCGTCCAGGTGAACATGGAGGTCTGTCTTGGGTATGCGGCGGATAAACTCTTCGGGGTAGGTTGTCATCGTTCAATCATACTACGCCGGGGCGGTTGCCGCCACAGTCACCTGCATCAAAGCAGTCAGCAGACGAGCTCACCTAACGAGCTGCCGGAACTGGTCTCCCCGGTCGAACTCGTTGCGGAACATTCCGAAGGAGGCGCATCCCGGGGAGAGAACGATCACGCTCCTCTCCGGCACCGCCACATCGCTGACGGGTGTATCTCCTGACGTTGCAGCCAGCCGGGCAGCGGTAACGGCGGCGGCCAGATTCTCCCAGGGGCCGCTGTAGGGCAGGTCGCGTTGCTGCAACTCAATAATCAGGCGATCGGTGGCGCTGCCCGCCAGGAGCACCAGAGCCCCCCCGGACCGGACCACCTTCTCCGCAGCCGCAGTCAGGGGGGCCAGGGCGAGGCCCTTGTCGCTGCCCCCGGCGATGAGCACAATCCGTGAAGCCCCCTCTTCCAGGGCAGCTACCGCCGCCAGGGCCGCTTCGGGGATCGTTGCGGCGGTGTCGTTGATCCAGGTGAGTGTCCTGGTGGAGTCCCCGTCCTGACGGACGATTTCCATCCGATGGGGAACACCGGGAAACGTCGACACCCCGCGCCGAATCGCCGACTGGTCAACCCCAAGGTGCACAGCTGCCGCAGCGGCGATGGCCAGAGCCGCCCGCATCGGTGCCCCCGGGATGATCGGGTGTTGGCTGAACTCGCGGCGACCGCCCTGAATCACCCGGGGTGCTCCAGCGTCCCGCGCCGCCGCAGCCAGGGTCTCGCTCCACTCCTGCTGATCCCCCACTATCGCCACCCCCCGGGGGTCCATCTGCCGGAAAATCTCGTATTTGTCCCTGACGTAGGACTCCATGGAGCCGTAATAATCCTGGTGGTCCGGGAAGATCGTCGTGATCACCGCTACCTTCGCCAGGAGCGGCGGGGCGAGGTCTCCCCCGCGGTGCTCCCCGCGGTGGCGACAGTACGCCAGATCTCCCAACTGGAACGACGAAAGCTCCAGGACCACCGGGTCCCCCGGCTCCAGTTCCTCGACAAAGGTGAGGGGCGAGACGGTTATATTCCCCCCCAACCGGGTTCCCGGCAGCGTCTCCCGCAGAATGTGGGCAGTCGCCGCGGAGGTGGTGCTCTTTCCTTTTGTTCCGGTGATCGCCACCAGGGGGCCGACGTCTTCGCCAAGACGATCCCTCCAGCGCGCCAGAAAGAGGGCAATGTCCGTGGTCACCGCCGGAGCGATCTGCAGTAACGGGGCGGTCCGGGGAACTGCGGGGTTCTTGACCACCAGATCGGCGTTACGGAAGTCTTCCTCCCGGTGTTCGCCAAGGACGGTCGCCACCGCCGAGGGGAGCCTGGCAAGAACCGGGGCCAGAACGTCGGCACTTCTGAGGTCCGTTACGGTGACATCAGCGCCGCGGTTGGCCAGGTACAACGCCGCGGCCAGCCCGCCGCCGTGCAACCCCAACCCCATCACGGTGACCCGCATTCCCGTGAAATTCCCGGGCAGGTCAGCGCTGGACAACCTCGAACTCCTTCATCTCCTGCTCATTCAGGTACACCTGCACGTGCAGGGTATCCCAGATCGAGAGCCACTCCGGGGGCACCTGGTTCCGGAGCGACGAGAACAGCTCCAGATCTTCCCGAAACTCCGACTCCCGGAGGACCTGCTCGATCTCAGTCATGTGCGGTCGAAGAAACCTGGTCACCCGATGAAGTCGCGGTACCGCCGCTTTGCGGCTCTCCAGATCCAGCTGGATCAAGCTGTGGCACACCGACCGGTAGCGGCTGGTGAACGGGTAGTACGGGTAGATTCGCTTGCCTGGCGGAATCACCAGCTTGGTAAAGAACTTGTTCAGATCGCTGTCGATCCAGATACCCTGTACAAAGTATCCCCGTCCGGTCTCACCGATCCAGGTGTCAGAGATCATCTGTTCCACCACAAAATCCCGGGGACGGCTGTCTTCCTGAATCACCTCCCGCAACGGAATGATCTGTGGTTCAACGATGAGGTCCCGGGTCCGGTAGACCGGCGTCGTATCGTTGGTTCCCTGCTCCAGAATCGTGTGGACCTGAGGTCGGCACACCAGATCCAGACGCAGCTGATACAGATACTGCTGATCCTCAATGCGGAAGACCTGATAGAACAACGGTCGGAGAATTTCTCCGGGATCAAAGCGGTAGCGGAGACCCTGAAAGATCTCCGGAACGTACTCCTGCAGCGTTGTCATCAGCTCCCGCAGCGTCGCCGCGTGGGCCGCAGAGGGGCTGCTGTTGCGAATATCGTGGTGGATGGCAAACGACGGGACCGTATAGGGCCGGGACAAGCGAACGAAGAACTCTTCCGATTGATTGAAATGACGGGTATATGATGATGGATTTTGCGAGGTTCGGGCGAGTATACGGTCCATTTCCACGTCAGTCTGCGTCACCAATGTACAGTATTGAGATTATTGTTCTCCGGCAAGGGTTCACAGCTTGTGATTTGCATTGCAGAGGGATAAAGTATCTGTATGAACAGGGTTCTTGCGGTACGTGTTGCGCTGGTACTGGCCATCGCGGTCATGCCGCTGCCGGTTGCTGCTCAACAGACCACACCGTACGCCTTTGTGATCTACGCTGAGGGGTACGATCTTTCGATCTTCAGAAACGGTGAGCTTCAGACCTGGGACGTACTGGTGGACGATGTGATTGGTATGCCCCTGCTGGCAGGGGACCTGGTACAGACCGACGCGCAGACCTTTGTGGAAATCCAACTGATGCCCACGCGAACGGTGGTCAAGGTGGCTGAGAACACCACCTTCGAGATCGAACGCCTGGGCGGTGACGGCGGCGGTTCATTCAACATGACCTACGGACGGGTCCGGGCCCGGGTGGAGCGGATCTCCCGGGACGACTCGTTCCAGATCCGGGGCTTCTCAGCGGTTGCCGGGGTGCGGGGAACAGACTTCGGCTACGACATGGTGGTGGAGCGTGAGCTCACCGCAGAGCTTCAGACCCGGGTGTACGTCTTCGAGGGCGAGGTTGAGGTTTCCAGTCGGGAAGACCAGGAGACGCAGGTCGCCGAGGAGGGCATGGAGACGCCGGCCAGGCCCGAGCCGGTCCGCCTGACCTCAAACCAGATGGTCAGTGTAATAACGGAAGCTCCGGTACAGGCCCGCCCGGAGGTTGACCTCCAGGAGGTCCCTTCCGTACAGCCTCCGCCAAAAGCGGTTACCTTTCGCCAACAGGAAATGGAATCCCAGATCCAGGAGTTCTGGTCACGCCAGGACTTCCGGGAGGAACCGGTAGATCCTGAGATGGTGGACGAGCGCTTCCCCGGGATCAACGCCCGGGTCCAGCAACTGACGGACGAGCGGCGTCAATTCGAGGAACTGCAGCGTCTGCGTCGCGAGGGAATGCTCGGTGGCAGCGACGCTCCGCAACTGGCAGCGATTGAAGAGCTACCGGAACGGCCGCCGGAGCGCGAGCCCACCTCTCTGACCCTGGGACCATCCGATGGAACGGAGCAGGTTCGCCGGTTGATAACCCCGGACACCGGTCCTACCCGGGGGCAGCAGCTGCGCACCGCCGGCAACTGGCTGGTGGGCGCGGGAATCGCTCTTGAGCTTGTGGGTCTGGGCATCGCCTACTTCGATGACAATGTCCGCACTGCCTCGGATCTCAGCGGAAGCGGGCCAGTAGCGGGGTTCATGCTGGGTGGGGGGGTCTTCCTCTCCTCCAGCGTCATCGCGTATCTGCTCAGTCTGGTGGTGGACTGACTCGCTGGGGCGGTTCCACCTCAATAGAGTGCAGACTCACGATCTCCCAGGATCGGCGTCCCGGTGCCACCGTCAGGCGATCCCGCATCCTGGTGCGCCAGGGCACTGCGGCGGACTGATCGTCGTCACCGGCGGGACGATACATCCAGTACTCGGCGATCACCTCCAACCGGGAATCCGACGCGTCCACAACAGTCAGTTCCGGATTATGAGGGCCGTAGGGGATGCGCGCGCTGCGCTGATCCGGGTCCATCCCGTACCACGCCTCCGGCGACACCATGAAATGGGTCATCTCGTGGGCGCTGCGCACACGATCGATGACGAAGATGTTGGTAACCTCCCGAATGATCCCCGGAGCCACCCCGGACGCCAGGGCATCCTCCATCAGCTGGTGATCCAGAGTGCTCCACCCGCGATAGAACGCGCTGATCACTTCCATGGGCTCCAACCCCACCGTGGCCGGTGGTGCCAGGTGGTTGCGCAGGATGCTCAGGGGAACTGAAAGAACCAGCACTGCTCCGATGGTGACCAGAGCCATACGGGTCCGGTTCCGGCGCCAGAACGTGAGGCGTCGATGACTGGTGGTACTGCTGGTGTGTCGGCGTCGCGCTTCCTCCAGGCGTTGCTGTGCCTCCTCCGCGGAGGGACGATCCGTCCACCCGCCATCTCCCAGTGCCTGCTGCAACTCCACCAGTACGTCTGCCGTTGCCGGCTGCAGACGGTTCAGGACGCTCTCGATGCACTGCGCCACCACCGGTCTCACCGCGGTGTTGTGCAGGTGAATCGGGTCCACCGGTTCGCTCCCCAGGCGCTGAGGGGGCTGGCTGCCAGTGAGCTGATGGTACGCTGCGTTCAGGACAAACCACACTATCTGGGCGTTGCCGCTCTGTCGTGGATCGGCGTAGGGCTCCAGGACCCGCTGCCGTCGGTCTGCCGGCAGATTTCTCACCACCTGTCGGGCAAGCTCCTCCTCCAGGAAGAGAACCTTTCCGTCGTCAGCCATCAGGGTTGTCTCGGTGGTTGCCAGAGCTACCCCGCCGACGGCCAGGGCGTTGACCGCAGCGTTCACCAGTTGGGTGAGCCACAGCGCCCCTCCCGGAGTTGGCTGCTCCAGCAGCACCGCCAGGGTGCGGCCGGCAACGAAGGGGCCTTGCAGGAAGATCTCGCCATCCTGAAAGACCACCTCCTGGACCACCCAGGGAGCGGTGGCCCCTCCGGGAGAGATCAGGGTTCCCCCGCGTCGGGCCACCGCAGTGACCTGCTGCCCGCTGAAGCCGTGGCTGGCTACGCCGGTAGGTAGAATACTGTGTGTTGCCGTGCTGTTCATGGTGCTGAAGCTGCTCCTAACGGTACGCAATTGAGGCGAAGACCACACTACCGGTGTCGTCCTCGTACTCCGTCTCAAAGGTACCACGGTGGAGCAGCTCCGGGCGAGTCCCTGCCGGGGCCAGAAGATGACCCAGCAGAATGGGCCAGAACGAGCGCGGCGGATCCGGCACCATCAGCATTCCGTCCAGTACCGCTGGTCCGGGGTCGTTCATCAGAAGGCGCAGGATTTCTCTGGCCCGGACAGCGGCACGCCGGGGGGAGGTGAAGCCGCTGAGGTTGGCGCTGACCAACACCATCCACCGTCGATGCTCCAGTGCTTTCTGCAGCGAGTGCGCGGCGGTCTGCAGCGCCCTCGGCTCCAACGGCCCAACCAGCAGTGGTACGATCGGCGTGTTCCCGAAGAGGTAATGCAGAACCGGCAGCATGATCTCAATGCTGTGGTCCCGCAGGTGGGCGATCTCATCCACCGGGAAGAGCGTTTCCGCCCCCCGCAGCTGACCTGTCACGGGTTGATCAACTTCCACGTTCCCCAGGGGAGTGGCAAAGACCTCGGACTCGGGCAGCAGGATTCCCGGGGTGGCGCTGCTGTTGGGGGGGGCAAGGATGACGATCACCTCAGGGTGGGGAATCGCAGCCCGCAGCGCCGGAACGATGTAGGGCAGTACGATCTCGTAGGAGCCGTAGGGGGCCAGAACCACTGAGGAGTTACCGGGAACCTGTGAAGATTGGGCCAGGACCGCCCTGATCTGCTCGATCAGTTCCTCCCCGTCTTCGGGGTAGTACAGCCCTTCCGCCACCATTGTCCGAATCATCTATGTTGCGACGTCCTGCAGTAAGTATCGTTCACCCCGCAGGGAGAAATCAAATCACCTCGGAACCGATGCCCAGCCGGTGCAGCCGTTCCGGTTCGGACCGGATTGTCAGGTTCTTTTCCTGCGTAGGCAGCACCGTCCCCAGGGG
>SKHA01000371.1 GCA_007117185.1 Spirochaeta sp.
AAAGGGGTTGAGAAGGACCGTCGTGAATGGGTTCGGGAGGGTCTTTTTGAGGTTGTGAAGAGCAATCTCAGTCTGCCCCAGACGGACGCTGACCTGGCAACGCTGGATGATCTGCACCGGGCGCTGGAGGAGCTTGTTTCCGACAAAGGTGTTCTCAAGCAGCTGTTCAAGCAGACCCGGGAGTTCTTCTCTCAGTACCTTGAGGACCGCCGTCACCTGGTAGAGGAGCTGACCCGGCAGTACGAACCGCGGTTGCGCCAGCGGGAAAAGCAGCTGGCTCAACAGTACGGGCGGCCGGTCAAGCTTGATCCGGCCACGGACCCGGAGTTCTCCAAGGTTCTGCAGGACCATATGGCCCAGCTTGAGGGGCAGTACCGTCAGGCTCTTGGTCAGGTCACTGCGCACCTGGACCAGCTCTTCTCCCGTTCCTGATGAAACGCGGCGTCGCAGCGATCCTCTCCATCGACGGAGGGGGGATGCGGGGGATCATCCCCGCCCTGATCGTTCAGGACCTGATGCGCCGCATCCACTTTCTGGACCTGCAGCGCTGGCGGCGGCTCCCGTTCCGGGGTGTGCCCCCAGCGCCCCGGCAGGCGACGGAGCTCTTTGATCTCTTTGCCGGAACGTCCACCGGTGCGCTGGTGGCGCTGGGGCTGGTCCAGCCGGATCCGCTGCCGCCGGAGCAGATCGTTCAGATCTATCGCCAGCGTTCCCGGGAAATCTTTCCTCACTCCCGCTTCACCGCCGCCGCGACGATGAAGCAGGCGTTCACCGTCAAGTACGAAAAGGGCCCTCTGGAGGCGGTGCTGCAGGAGCTGTACGGCGAGACCCGCCTGGGTGACTGTCGCTCCAATCTGGTGGTGGCGGCGTATGACACGGACCACCGCAGCCCCTTCTTCTTCAAGAACTACACCGAGCGCAGCTGCCGCCGAAACCCCGAGCTGTGCCGTGAGAGCGTACGCTATCGGGACTTCTCCCTGCGGGACGTGGCCCGGGCGACAACGGCGGCACCCACCTACTTCGAGCCGGCTCGGGTTACCGCTACCGACGGCAAGCAATACACCCTGGTGGACGGGGGGCTTGTGGCCAACAACCCTGCTCTCAGCGCCTACGTTGAGGCGCGCAAGCTCTACCGCGACGCCCGGCAGTACCTTATCGTCTCCATCGGCACCGGCCGCAGCAACCGCCAGTTTCCCTGGGAGATGATCCATCGCTGGGGGTATCTGGACTGGGTTTCACCGCTGAATGGGGCGCCTCTGAACGCGATGTTCACCGACGGACAGAGCGAGGCGGTTGCCCACTCGCTGAAGCAGATGCCCCGGGTCAATTACTTCCGCTTCAACGCGGACCTGCCCCAGACGGTAAAAGAAGAGATGGACGACACCAGCGAGGACAACATCGCTGCGGTGGAGACGATGGCCAAACAGATGATCCGCCGCTTCAGCGGCGAGCTGCACCGCCTGGCAATTCTTCTGCATCGCCACCGCCTGCTCTGATTGCCTGGAGCCACGCCGGGGGAATTGCCGAGACGGGGTAGACATACCCGATCTGGGTGGCCCCGAAACTGACGATCTCCGTGGGCATTCCCACCAGATTGTAGTCGCCGTCCAGCGCCGCCCCCCCGGAGTTGCCGCCGCTGATCAGACCGTCAGTCTTGATCAGTCTGCCGAAAGGGACCTGTTGAAACCCGGCGACGCTTCCGGAGCTGTAGGTGAGGGTGGTTCGGGAGGTTGTACTACCGATGGATGGATACCCGAACAGATGCAGTGGGTCGGTAATCACCAGCGAACGATCGTCCCCCAGGGCCACCCAGGGAAAGGTTTGACCCGAGGGTAGCGGTTGATGGTAGCGTCCGGAGGTGATCTGGAGCAGCGCCATGTCCCGGTCCCGGGCGACCTCCACCAGCTCCGCCCGGAACAGTTCCCGGGCCGGTCGGGCAGGGTCCAGGGTGAATGCGATTACCAGGTCCTCTTCCAGCAACCCTGAATCGGCGGTGATCACATGCTTGTTGGTGATGATGTGACCGGCGGGACTCACCACCACCCCGGAGCCGCCCCCGTCCACCGTCAGCACCTCCACCACCGCCCGCAGGGCGTGCTCCAGCATCGGGGCGTCCCGGGGTGGCGTCACCGTCAGATCCTGCTCCTGCAACACCGCCGGCGCGTCCCTGCCGTCGTGGATGGTGAGGGTGTAGTCCACCGGATACAGGTCCGAGAGCTGGTCCAGGACCATCAGGTACCACGTGCCCGGCCGCAGCGAGGGGTCGCTGCTGCGGTCCAGTACGATCTGTTCGGTAGACCGAATGGAATCGGCGACGAAATCCGCCCCGTAGGGATCAACGGGAATCTTGCCGGAGCTCAGAAAGAGGTCCACGTCGCCGTCGGTGTCGCTGACATCAATCCGCAGGGCCACCGTACCGGTGGGAACCTCGATGCGGTAGATCTCGATCATCCCCCGGTCGGGGTGCAGCGTTCCCCGCACCGACGATCCCGGGCGGATGGTCTGCCTGATCCGGGGTACCACCGTACGGGCGGTGAGGTCAAAGGGGATTTCCGCCAGCTGGACATCCTGTACAACCGGAGGCCGTGAGTACTGATACAGGATCTCCACCACATAATCTCCCGCTTCCAGCGCGGGGTAGGTGATGCGGGAGAGGGTGAGGATCTCGTTGAAGAGCATCTCCTCTGCCAGAGCCACCTCGTGGCCCAGCGAGTCCAGGAGCAGGATGTCCAGGTCAGCGGGAGCGTTCTCGATCTCCAGGGTGAGGGCGAAGACATCCTCCGGAACGGAAATGCGATAACTGGTTGAAGAGGGCGAACCGGGAATAACCGGTACCCGGCCGCTCACCGTTTCGTTCAGCTCCAGGTGAGTCGATACTTCCTTGGTAGCGCTCTGCGCTTCAGTCTCCCGGGGCAGGAATACCACCAGCGCCACCGTGAACGTCAGCAGCAGCACCGCCGGAAGAGCCAGTCTGCGAAGTGGTGATGTTCCGTTTTTCATGAATCGTCTCCTTGAAAACGCAGCGAGTACAGCCGGTCAAACCGGGCTGTCAGATCGTCCATATCAAAGAATCGCGCTTCCCGAATGGATTCCCGGCCGTCCATGAAGACCAGCACCGCCGGGATGGTGAAGACGCTGTACGCCCCCGCCGCCGCCGGCTCCTCGTCAAGGTCGATCTCCCGGAGGGTGCATTGAGGGTACTGCTGCGCCAGGGCGCGAATCCGTGGTCTGATTGCCGAACACACTCCGCACCCCTGCCGGGACAGGTAGAGCATCTCCATCGGTTCTTCCTTCTCGATCTGCATTACCTGTCCTTTCCTTCCAGCATCGCCTGGTACCGGCCGGCGAAGAGCCTCCACATGACGATAAAGAGTGACGCCAGTACCGGCCCGATCAGAAACCCGATCAGTCCCAGCCAGGCGATACCCCCGATCGTCGCCAGTAGCGCCAGAGCGGGGTGGAGCCCGGTGCGGTCGCCAACCAGTTTGGGGCGCAATATGTTCTGGGTCAGGGCGACCCCGGCGGCGCCGATGACGATGATCAGCATGCCTGCTATCGGCCGCCCCGCCAGAATGGTGAGGATCCCCGCCGGAATCAGGACCAGGTTGGTCCCGATCAGGGGGATCATCGAGAGGACCATCGTGATGACCCCCCACAGGAAGGGGCTCGGCAGGGAGAAGACGAGAAACACCAGCGTTGCCATCGCCCCTTCGATGAGGCCGATGATGATCGTACTGATCAGGGTGGCGCTGGTGGTGCTGAAGAGCTCCCGGCTCATCTCGTCCAGTTCACGGTTGCTGATGGGGGCGATATCGCGAAATCGCTGTACGATCCGGGGGCCATCCACGAAGAAGAAGAACACCAGCAGCAGCATCACCAGAAAGTTGAGTACCCCTGAGGTGATGTTGCCCAGGGACTGCTGGGAGACGCGCAGCAGGTACTCTCCCGAGGTGGATGCGATCTCCCGGACCGTGCCGGCAACGTCAAAGTCCGGCAGGTACTGTACCACCGTTCCCACCACCGGGATGTTCTCCAGCCGATCCAACGCATCCGGGAGCATCTCGGCGATCCTCTCGCTGTCCCAGTTCCCGCGAATGGTGTCCACCGCCCGGACCACCTCGGCGGTGACCAGACTGGTTACGATGAGAACGGGGATCATTACCACCACCACGATAAGGAGCGTTGTCAGCGCTGAAGCGAGGTGGGGCCGACGGGTGCGCGTTGACAGGCGGCGGTACACCCCGCCGAAAATGTTGGCCAGCACCAGCGCCAGAAAGGCACTGAGCAGGAAGGGCCGCAAAAGCTGCAGGAAGGCGAGAGAGATGCCTGTCAGCAGAAGCATGAAGATGATCTCCAGCAGGTAACGCTGATCTTTCTGCATGCCTCATCCTACATTGCATGCTATACTATGCTCAATGTACCACTTTACGCTTCCTCTGCCGCCACGGCAGGAGCTTCAGCCGCAGTATGAACAGCGGGTGGTAACGCTGGAGAAAGCGCTCCACGAGATGCAACGCCGCGTCCGTCGCTGCCTTTCCCGGATCGACGTGTCACCAACGCTCAAGTTTCGGGTGAAGAGTTTTGAGAGTCTCTACGAGAAGCTGCTGCGCCGTTCCCGGGAGACTCCTGACGCCCAACGGCTGCTGATTACGGATATCCTCGGGGTGCGGGTGGTTTGCCCGTTCATGGAGGATCTTGCGGTGGTGGAAGAGGCGATCTGCGGCGCCTTCGAGGTTTCCGAGATCGAGCGCAAGGGGTCGCAGCTGGGAACGACGGAGTTCGGCTACAGCTCAGTCCACCTGCTTCTGCCGCTGCCCGACGATATCCGCGACAGCTTTCACCTGGATCAGCGACACATCTGCGAGGTGCAGCTGCGCACCATCCTTCAGGACGCCTGGGCGGAGGTTGAGCACGAGCTGGTTTACAAGGCAGAGCTCACCCCCCTGGATTCGAAACTGCGGCGCAAGCTCGCGGCGCTGAACGCCAACCTGACCCTCTCGGATATCATCTTTCAGGAGATCCGGGACTACCAGAAGACGATGAACTCCCGGCTGATGCGCCGTCGGGCCAACTTCTGGAGTCAGCTGGGCAGCATCACCGGTGACGAGGGTGGTAACGGCGATGGGGACACCGAGACGATAGAGACCGGCAGCGATACCATCGATGGGTTGCTGATCAAGGCGCTGTACTGCCACAACCAGAAGGATTACGAGTCGGCCAACCGGATCTACACCGATATCCTGGCGTACGAACCGGAAGATACCGTGGCGGCCATCATCCATACCCACCGCGGGATGACCCGGTTTGCCCTGAACGATCCTCACGGAGCCATAGAAGATTTCACCGCCACGGTGCGGCTGGATCCAGAGGCAACCCGGGCGTACCACTACCGGGCGGTGGTCTACCGCTCCATGGGCAGGAGAGAGGAAGCGCTGGAAGACTTTCATCGTTGCCTGGAAAGCGACCCGTACCACCTGGATTCACGCATCGCCCGGGCCCACCTCCTGCGGGAGATGGGTGATCTCGATGGCGCTCGCGAGGACTACACCGCCGCACGACGGCTCTCCCGGGATGACCCGGCGGTGACCGCGCTGGGAGAGGAGCTTGGAGTAGATGGTGAAGCAGTCCTTCCTCAGTGACAACGCCTCCCCGGCGCACCCGCTGGTCTTGCAGGCCCTGGTTGACGCGTCCCGGGACCACGTCACGTCCTACGGCGACGACAGGGAGACCGCCGTGGCGGTCCAGGCGATCCAGGAGGCGCTGAACTGCCAGTGCGGCGTCTATTTCGTCTACAACGGAACAGGCGCCAACGTCTCGGCGCTGCGCTCCCTGCTGCGCCCCTGGCAGGCGGTGATCTGCACCGAGATGGCACACATCAACGAGGACGAAGGGGGCGCCCCGGAAGCGCTGGGGGGGTTCAAGCTGCTGCCGGTACACCGTGAGGACGGCATGCTGCGACCGGAAGACCTGGCGCACTTCCGGAGCCGCCGGGGTTTCGTCCACACCAGCCAGCCGGCGGTGGTCTCCCTGACCCAGTCCAGCGAGGTTGGCCGGGTCTACCAGCCGGATCAGCTGCAGGCGATCTGTGACGCCGCCCACCACGAGGGGTACCTGGTGCATATGGATGGCGCTCGGATCGCCAACGCCGCCGCCGCTCTGGCCGGAACGGGTACTCCGGTGGAAGCGCTGCGACGGGCCTGTGCCGGGGTGGATATTCTCTCCTTCGGGGCTACCAAGAATGGGCTGCTCTTCGGTGAGGCGGTGGTGTTTCTGCGCCGTGGTGGTATCCCGCTGCCGGCGGAGGAGGAATACCCCTACTTCCGCAAACAGACTGCCCAACTGCACTCCAAGATGCGCTATGTGGCCGTCCAGTTCAGCCGGTATCTCCAGGATGATCTGTGGTTCCACGGTGCCGTCCACGCCAACGGGATGGCCCGTCGCCTGGCTGACGGGCTTGCCCCCCTCCCCGGGGTTACCCTGCAGCAGCCCTGCGATGCCAACGGTGTGTTCGTTCAACTGCCCCCTGAGGTGCTGCCGGTACTGCAGGAGGAGTTTGGCTTCTATCCCTGGCAGGAGGAGCGCAGCGTAGCCCGCCTGATGGCTTCCTGGGATACAACACCGGAGCTGGTGGACAGTTTCGTGAAACGGTGCGCTGCGCTGTGTCGGTAGCGGACGTAGTCACCTGGATGGGTGACGACCGTGAGGTTCTGATTCAGATTCTGGAGCTGGCGGATCAGGGTATCGGCGAACACCGTGAGGTGATGGAGGGGGCACTCCAGCCGGGCGGCTCCATCGAGGAGGCGGGGAACGCCGCCCATCGCCTGGCCAACACGTGTTCAGTCCTGCGGGAACCAACGCTATTCGGGGTAATGAACGAGATCGAGGCAAACAGCAAGCGCGGCGACACTGAATCAGTTGCGGCGTTGTGGGAAATGTGCCGGGCGGCCCTGGAGGATCTTCACAACGAAGTTCGGCAGGAGCTTCAGAAGAACGGACGCCGCTCAGGTATCTGATCGGCGTGGGGGTTGGTCCGGGCCTTCTCTTCAGACTCAAAGAGGCCGCAGAAACACTGACCGTGTTCGTCCACATCAGCCTTGGCGTAGATGCAG
>SKHA01000077.1 GCA_007117185.1 Spirochaeta sp.
CACCCCCAGGGCGCGACCCATGGGCAGAATCTGGCCGTAATTGGACTGGGGGTCCGTTGCCGGAACGTGGCGTTCATCCGAGAGAATCAGGCGCGCGCCCCGGGCACGGGGCGGGTCGGCGGCGAGGCGGTTGTATACCTCCAGGGGCGTCCTGCCCCCGGCGAGCATAATGGCCCGGGGCCGTTCCTCCGTGGATCTCTCCAGCTCTCGCCGGAGCAGAACCTCCAGCTCCTGCGCCGCCGCCCCACCGGATTCAAAGCTGCGGAACCGTACTGCCCCCCTCATCGGGGCCCGCTCCCGCCGTAGGCGTACTCCTGCGGCTGAATGCGCTCGCTCTCGATCTCTTCAAGAAGCGGGGTAACGATGCGCCACGCTGCCCCCAGTTCCTTCTGCTGAATAAAGAGAGAACGGTCGCCCCGCAGGACGTCCGCCAGCAGTCGCTCGTACGCCTCGGGCAGGGCGGTGTCGAACTGCTGGTTGTAGAGCATGTTCAGCCCCACCGGCGCAGTGGTCAGAGAGAGCCCCGGCACCTTGTTGTTCAGGACCAGCTCGATCGCCTCGTTGGGCTGCACCCGAATGCGCAGGGTATTGGCTTCCACATCCCCCAGCAGGGGGAAGGGGAGGCTGCGGAAACGAATGAGGATCTCTGTCTTCTGTGTGTCCAGCGCTTTTCCCGCGCTGACCCGGAAGGGCACCCCGTACCACCGGGGGGTATTCACCCACAGGGTCGTCCGGGCGTAGGTCTCGGTGATCGAGTCGTCAGGAACCTCCGGGTCGTCCCGGTACCCCGCGTATTGCCCCGTTACCGTCTCTTCCCGGGTCATCGGCCGGGTTGCCCGGAGCACCCGGGACTTCTCCTCGGCGATCTCCCCCGGGGAGAGCTCGATGGGCTGCTCCATCGCTACCAGCGCCAGGGTCTGCAGCAGGTGGTTCTGCATGACGTCACGGATGATGCCGAAGCGGTCAAAATAGCCCGCCCGTCCCTCCACGCCGATCTTCTCGGAAAAGGCGATCTCCACCGATTCGATGTGATCGCGGTTCCAGATCTGCTCGAAGATGCGGTTGCCGAAGCGGAGCACCAGGAGGTTCTGGATCACCTCTTTGCCCAGGTAATGGTCGATGCGGTAGGTCTGCCCTTCCGTGAAGATCTCCCCCAGGGCGCGGGTCAGCTCGGCGCTGCTCTCGGTGTCCCGGCCGAAGGGCTTCTCGATGACTACCCGGGACCAGTTGCCGTCGTGCTCGTCGGCCAGGCCGGCCCGGCGAATGGAGTTGGCCGTGTCCAGGAAGACCCCCGGGGGAATCGCCATGTACATCAGTTGGTTGGCCCGGGGACCGCACAGGTGCTCCAGGCGCCGACCCAGGGCGCGGAAATCGTCGGCGTTGTTGTACTGGCCGCTATGGTAGTGGCAGCGCTTGAGAAACTGCCCCACCTTGATGTCGCACTGGCTGGGCTCCGGTTCGTACCGGCAGGTGAGGGTATCCGCCACCTGCCGGCGGAACTCGCCGTCGTTCATGGTGGATCTGGCGAAGCCCACCACATGGAATCGCTCCGGCAGGAGGTCGTTACAGTAGAGGCTGAAAAGTGCGGGAAGCAGCTTCTTCCGGGTCAGGTCGCCGGAGGCGCCGACGATGACGATGCTGACTGGTTTGTTGTCCGGTGTTGCAGTAGTCACGATGGGCCATGATAGCATGTAGGCAAAGCGAGGTGAACTGATGCTCTACGAGAATCCCCGGGGGTACGACCATATCCACGACTCTTTTGCCGAGGACATCCCCTTCTGGATCGAGGTGAGTCGCCGGGCCATCGCTGACGTCCCGGGGGGCACCGTCTGGGAGCTGGGCTGCGGCAGTGGTCGGGTAACCGTTCCCGTGGCGTTGGCGGGGATCCCCGTGGTGGGGGTGGACGCCCAGCCGGAGATGATCGACGCCGCGGGGAAGCGTGCCGCAGCGGCGGGGCTGGACGTGGGCAACCCCTGCTTCCACGTCGGGTCGATGGAGGCGCTGCCGGAGGTAGCAACGCAGCGGCAGACTCCGGAGGGAACCCCGGTAGCTGCGGCGATCATCCCCCTGCACAGCCTCTCCCACCTGCTTGAACCGGCGGCGGTTGGCGCCTGCCTCCAGGGGATCTTCCGCCTGCTGGCGCCGGGAGGGGTTCTGGCGCTGGCGGTACACCTGCCGGACCTGGAGACGCTCCAGCGCGACCCGGCGGCGCTCTTTCCCCTTGATCTCGGACCGGGCATCCTGGCACACGAGCAGAGCCGATACGATGCGGTAACCCAGATCCTGCACTGCCGGTGGTGGTGGGAAGTGGATGGCGAGCCGGAGGAGGGTGGTCCGCACCTCCACCAGTTTGATCTGCGGATGTTCTTCCCCCGGGAGCTTGAGACGCTGCTTACCTGCGCCGGTTTCGTTGTGGAGGAGCGCTGGGGGTGGTACGACCGCACCCCCCTGACTTCCGCCAGGGGGACCCAGATCGTGGTGGCCCGCCGGCCCCTGGGCCGACCCTGAGGCCCCGAGGCCGGCCACCAGCATCAGGGCATCGACGCCGCGTGCTCCCGGGCGTACAGACAGTACCGCGCGGCGTGGTGCCGGCGATCGTCCAGCTCTTCCTGTCGCATCCGGCGGATGAATTTGGCGGGGACTCCCGCCACCACCGAGCCGGACTCTACCACCATTCCCGGGGGTACCACCGCCCCTGCCGCCACCAGCGCCCGGGGCTGCACCACCGCTCCGTCCAGAACCACCGCGCCAATGCCGATGAGGCACTCCTCCTCCAGGGTGCACCCGTGCAGGTTCACCGCGTGTCCCACCGTTACCCGGTCGCCGATGGTCAGGGGAAACTGGCCTCCCGTGACGTGCAGCACCGCGCCGTCCTGGATGTTGCTGTCCCGGCCGATGCGCACCCAGTGAACGTCACCGCGGATCACCGTGTTGTACCAGACGGAACTCCCCGGGCCGATGGTCACATCTCCGATGATGCGTACCCCCTCCATCACTATCGCCGCGGGGTCGATATCCGGCGCCGTTCCGTGCCACCCGCGAACTGTTGCTCCGCTGCTGATCATCGTATTGTTCCTTGTATCTGCCCCTGAAAAATCGCACCGCACCGCCGGGCCAGGCGCTGGGACTGTTCCAGCAGCTTCCACCGAACGATGGGTATCTGTTCCAGAATCCCCGCCGGTAACAGGTAGAGCCGGCTGTCCTCCTCGGCGATGTACTCCAGCGCCTCCGAGTCGGTACGCAATAATACTGAAGCGCCGATCGCCTCTCCCGGGCCGGTAACATCGATGCGCTTGTTCTGACAGCGCACCGCGATGCTGCCCTCAGCCACCATCAGGACCGATTCAGCGATGAAGACCGTCTCGCCCTTGCGGATCTCAACCTCCATCATCTCCTGGGCGATCTGGTTGAGCGTGGCCCCGGCCACACGGTCTCCCAGGAGGAACGTGCCCATGAGGAAGTGCTTCCGCCTGAGGTACTCCCGGATCGGCTCCTCAAGGTCACTTCGCTGGAGGAACGCCACATACATCGCCGGAGGGATCTCCAGGACGCGGATGAAGCTGGCGGCGCGGTAGGTCCGGGTAGCCGGGGTGGCGCTCAGGCAGTTCAGCTCTGCCATCATCGACCCGGGTGTCAGGACGTTGTCGATCTCCGTCTCCGCGTCGATGATCTCTACCAGGCCGTTCAGCAACAGGTAGACGCTGGACGGTTGGGTTCCCTTCTTGTACAGGATGGACCCGATACTCATCGTCCTGGCGGTGCAGTTGGCCAGCATGGCTATCTCGTACTCCGGTACCCCCGGGAAGTTGTGCAGCAGCTGCTCCCGGATGTGGGCGGTGTCGTGGCTGTCGGCGGCTCGGATCAGGACGTCCTGCATTCCGAAGGAGGTATCCGCACCGATCTCCTTTTCCTCCACCGTCAGGGGGGTGGAGCGATGACTCAGGACGATGCGGATGGATTGATCCTCCCGAAAATCCTCTGCCCGCCCGTGGATCATCCCGCCGCCCACGTCCAGCTTCTTGATGTCCACCGGGGTCAGGTAGTTACGCCGCACCTCTTCCTTGAGGCGGGCGGTGAAGGCGTTGCCGTCCCGGGTCAGATTTTCCAGCTGGTCGAAGGTGCAGATGTCCGCAAAGTGGGCGTAGGTGCGGTAGCCGCTGTCCCACAGTGCCCGGAAGAACATGATCGTCGTCTCCACCGGGTGTGGTGAGAAGACCGGCTTCACCTCCAGCCCCTCGATCATGTTCCACTGGTCCGGCACCAGATCCTGGCAGCGAAAGTAGTCATCAAACCGCTCTTCCGGGAAGGACATCAGCGCCGAGAGTTTCTTGGCCACCGAGGCGCGTACCAGCGGTGTGGCATAGTAGGTGAGACGGTGGTCCGCCCGGACCAGCGAGGTGAGCCCGGCGAAATGGTCGTCGTGAGCGTGGGTGTGAAAGATCCCGTCTATCTGGTTCACGCTGATCCCCAGGGCGTTGAGGGTGTGCATCACACTCGGTCCGGCGTCAATGAGGTACAGCCGCCCCTGAAAGACGAGAATGCCCGCCATGCACGGCCGGTTGGGGTCCCATCCGTCCCCCTCGCCGGTGTGGACCACCGAGAAGTACTCCGGCTTTATTTTGTGCTGGCTCAGGATGTAGGGTGGTTCATACTGCTCCAGCCGCGCCAGATTGAGGGATACCTCCACGTAATCTCCCTGAAAACTGATGCGGTAGGTGTTGATTGCCACCCGCTCCACCGAGACTCCCGGAGCGATCTCCTGGACGCCGTCATCAATAACCTTGAAGTCGATCAGCTCCTCCGGCTGACGTATCGTTCCGAAAGCGAAGACCTTCTTCAGGCGCATATACTCCGCTGCCAGCTCCTGGTCGGCCCCGGCGGCGATCATCTCCTCTTCGGAAACCAGCCCGAAGTTACCCCGATAGATGTACTCTCGTTGCGCCGTGACCTGGTCCTGGGCGCCCATGATGATCGGCCTGGTGCCGTTATTGTTGGGGTGGCCGGGGATGATCATCCCCTGGCGGTAGAACATCTGCAGTACAGGAAACTCAGCCAGGTTGGCAAACTCACCGTTCTGAACACTGACATCAGAGAGGAGGATCGCGTTGGGTCCGGTCTCGCAGGCGACCCCGCCACGCTCGACCGGCTGAATCAGTCCCCGGCGCATCAGGTGTTTTACCGTATCCGCCGGACACCCGCAGAGGATTCGCAGATCCCGCTGGGGTATCTCCACCCAGTAGATGCCGCTGGAGATGCGGACGCTTTGAACTGATGACTCCACTCGCTGCCTCCGGGTCTTCTTTTCTTTACTGTAGTTCACAGAAAAAGGCTTTGCAAGGTTGGAGAGGCAGCTCAGACCCAGCCGAGCTGCAGTTCGATGTATTGCATCACTGAGTCTTCCCGGAGCTCCTCGGGAAGTTCATCCCGATTCCGGAGGGTCTGAAAGAGGGAAAGTGCTTTTTCCGGGTTCTTCAGCTGCCGGTACGCACAGGCCATGGCGTAGGCGGTGAGGTAGTCGTCGTTGTTGAGGTTGTAGGACTGCTTCAGCAGGGAGTAGGCTTTTTCCTGCTGTCCGATTCGACTCATCAGGATACTCAGGTTTCGCAGAACCCCGGCGTTTGAGGGGTTGATCCGGTGGGCCCGCTCCAGCGCTTCTTGAGCGGGGCCGTTATTTCCCATCCGCAGGTGGGCGCACCCGACAGCTTCCCAGGCAAGGTCGCTTTCGCTGTCCCGGGCTATGTAGAACCTCAGCGCCTTCAGCGCCTCTTCGTTATGATTGCTCTCAGTATACGCAATTCCGATGGTCAGCAGGGCATGCAGATTGTCCGGCTCTTCCGCCAGAACCACCTTGAGTGCGGCGATCGCCTGGTCGTAGTCGCCCTGGCGGATCAGATTCTCAGCCTGTTCCACAGAATGCACGTCATCCACATCCTGAAGGTAGTAATTCCTGTCACGGCGGTCAAGAAAATGTTACCACTGGAGCCGCCAATGACGCCGACGTCCTGGGCGCCGGAGCTTGCCCCTGCTTCGGTCTGCGCCGTATAGTTTTTCGATGGTATCGATTCTCATCATTGGCGACGAAATTCTCAGTGGCAGCGTTCGCGAGGCCAACCTTCACCCTCTCATCTCCGGACTGGCTTCTGTCGGTTACCCCGTTCAGGAGGTGAGGATCGTCTCGGATGGGGTTGAACACATTGCCGCGGCAATTCGGGACCTCCTGAAAAGCGCTGCCTATGTCGTCACCGTAGGCGGGATCGGTCCGACCCATGACGACAGAACCCTTGAAGCGGTTGCCGTTGCCTGCGATGTCCCGCTGGTGCGAAACGCCGAGATGCTCAGATTCCTGGAGGGGAGGTACGGGACCCCCCTCACCCCGATGGTTGAGAAGATGGCCGACCTGCCGGTGGGGACGGAGGTCCAGGGGTGCGCCCAGGGCCGCTGGCCCCTGATACGGCGGGAGCAGCTGTTTGTTTTGCCGGGCCTCCCGGTGGCGTTGCTGGACAAGCTGCAGCGGCTGCTGGGGGAGTTGCCTCCGCGCCGGACGGTGGCGCAGCGTAAAATCTACCTCACCGCCGATGAGAGCGAGTTCGCCGACTGGCTCACTGCCTACCAGGACCGTAACGGCACGGTGACCATCGGCAGCTACCCCGTCCATGGACAGAGAGACTACGCGGCTCATATCGATGTGCGGGGAGATGACCGCGACGAGGTTCTGCGCTGCGCCGGGGAACTTCAGGCCTACGCGGTGCAGCACAACTGGTTTGTCCGAGTCGAGGGAGATTCCCCGGGTGAATGATCCCCTGAAGGTGGTTGAGGTTCACCTCGGGGAAGAGGGGACGGTGTGCATGCTCCACGGATTCGGGGCCAGCGCTCAGGACCTGGTTCCCCTGGCATCCGAGGTGGGTTTGGGCCACCGCTGGCTCTTTCCCGGTGCGCCGGTTCAGATCACCGTGGCGGGGATGTCCCAGGGGCAGGCGTGGTTTCCCCGGGAGCCTGAGGAGCTGGAGAAGGCCCTCTACGGCGGGTACTTTCTCTCCCTTCAGACCCTCCAGCCCCCGGGGCTCGCCGGGGCGGCGGAGCAGGTCC
>SKHA01000377.1 GCA_007117185.1 Spirochaeta sp.
TGAATGCGCTCCTCGATCAGAACGGGCAGGTGCGACCCGACGTGGCGGGTCAGGCGAGCGGTGACGATGGGTTCCTGGATGCTTTCAACGAGCAGCCGACGGCGTGTCTTCTCGCTGTCAGGAACCACCCCCTTGCGGATTGCTGCTGCTCCCGTTCCGGTCTGTGGACTGAACTCAAACACCCCAACCCACTCCAGCGTTGCTGCCGCGAGAAAATCGGTGAGCTGTTGAAGGTGTTCTGCCGTCTCCCCGGGAAACCCGACGATGAAGCTGGATCTCAGAGACGCGTCAGGGTTGATCTCCCGGATTCCGGCGATCAGCTCCAGATACCCTTCCGGCGTTCCCGGCCGTCCCATGCGGCGCAGGATCTCGGGGGATCCGTGCTGAAAGGAGAGGTCGAAGTAGGGAAGCAGCCGAGGATCCTGCACCGACCGGCGGACCAGCTCCAGGGGAAACTGATCCGGGTACAGGTACAGCGGGCGCAGCCAGAACTCGCCCGGCTCGGCAAGGAGGGTGTCCACCAGCGAGAGAAACCCCTCGCCGTCGCTGTTGTCCCGCCACGCCGCGAGGTCCTGCGCCACCAGGTTGAACTCGTGGATACCGCGTTGGCGCAGCTCCCGAAACTCTTTCAGTACTGACGTTCGTGAGCGAACCCGCAGGGTTCCCCTGATAGCGGGAATGGCGCAGAAGCTGCAGTGGTGATCGCACCCCTCGGCAATCTTCACGTACGCCGATGCGGGGTGCGAAAGCAGTCGCGAGCGCGGGGCGTCTGTGGGTTCTTCGCGACCCTCGGGAAGCCAGACCACGCAGTCACCCCCGCTGAGGCGGTCCACAAACTCCGCGATCCTGTCGGGCTCGCGATTGCCGAATATACCGGCAAGTTCGGGCATTCCTTCAGAGAGCTCAGCGGAAAACCGCTGGGCCAGGCAGCCGGTCATGGCCACCGGAACCCCGGGATGCGCCGCCAGAAGTGCCAGGGTGGTATCGATGGATTCTTCTTGGGCCGGTTCGATGAAGCCGCAGGTGTTCACCAGAATCAGCCCGGCGTCAGCTGGGTCGTCAAGCCAGGTCCACCCGGCCTCCTGCAGCCGCGCACCCATTACCTCCAGGTCAACCTGGTTCTTGGCGCAACCGAGATGTTCAATGTATACGGTTTTACTGCTGTCGCGGGGGGACATCAGTACAGAGGGAGCATCTCGACCCGGGTGCCCTCTGAGGAAACGGCGCGCCGCAGGGCTACTGCAGCCACCTCACCGGCACCACCGATCTCAAGGGGGGTGTCACCAACCTGAATGCGCACATTTCCGGCGTTACTCACCCACAGCCGCGCCAGGGAATCGGTAATGAAAGAGACCATGCCACCTGCCTGGAGCACCTCTTCCACCGGGTCCTGGGAACCAAGCTGGTAGCGGACGATGGTCAGTCCCTGCGCTTCAACGGCGACGGCAAACTCAGCAGCCATCCCCGAGAGAGAGGTGACGATACTGGCCTCGCGAACCCGGGACGGTTCGAGGCTGGCGCCGCCGGCGAAGGGTTCAGTTTCCGGAACGGTGGCTTCGGGAGCCCGGGTTGCCGCAGCGCCGGAGACAACCCGGTCGATCCGGGCCACCACCGCGGGAGGATCGTCGTCCAGGTAGATCTGGCGAACCGCCAGTCTGATGTCAGCGGTACCACCGCCAGTGAGGTCAAGCAGGCGCTCTTCACCGGCGGAGAGCTGTACCAGCCCGGCTTCACTTTGAATCATCACCCGGTCTTCGATGGCAAGAAAGGTAAAGATAAGCTGCTGTCCATCCACGGCAACAGCCACGGAACTGCCCTGGGCAAAGCGCCGCTCCACAAACTGCTCTTCCAGGAGAAAGGAAACAGCGGTTCCGGAGTCAACAGACGACTCTCGCCGGGGAAGATCCGGAATCACGATCACCCCGGTAACAAAGAGCGCCACCACTCCCCCCACCACCGCAATGGCCAGGAGGATCAGGAATACCAGGCGAACGTTGCCTGACGAAGGACGGCGGTCCAGCAGCTCGCCGATGGGGGCGGGTTGTTCCTGCAGCTTTGTGTTGTGGTACAGCGCCACCAGCTCGTCCGGGTCGAGCCCGAGATAGGCAGAGTAGGAGCGCAGAAAACCCAGAAGGTACGCTGCCGCCGGAAACTGCTCAAAGTCCTCCGCCTCAAGAGACTCGATATACCGACGGGAGATATGGGTGTCCCGGGCAGCCTGCTCGGCCGACACACCTTTCAGAGTCCGGGCATCGGTAAGCTTGACGCCGATAGACTCCACGATCAGCCCTCGCCTTCGAAAAGAAATCCGTAAAAGGTGTTCGCCGAGGAAGGTCCCCGGTATTCAAAACGGCTCTCCGGGATACCCGGGTTGATCTCCATATTCCGGAAATCGAACTGCACTTCCCGATAATTGGCAGTGACACCGCTGATGCGCCGGATCAGAAGATCCTCGCTGATGGAGAGAACCAGCTGGCGATAGCCTTCGGTGTTGTTGCGCCAGTTCAGACGCAGTTTGACCACCATCTCATTGGACCCTTCTTCCAGCGGAACCGGCGCCGGGCTGTCCAGATACGCGATGCTGTAATTCTGCCGCAGCAGAACCAGCCCTCGCTCATTGGCGATCATCGCCCCGTCGCCGTCACCGCGGGAGCGCAGCTCCTGGCTCAGCACCACGTTGAAGCGGGGAATGTATACCTGCAGATCCACCCCGTCAGAGACGAGAATCTGCCCCTCCGGCTCCTCGAAATCGATCCGGAGACGGCTGGGGGAGAGAAAGCTGACCATGCCGCGGGAGGTACTCTCCTCGGTGGTGATGGTCAGGGACGCGGTATAATTCTGAATCGAACCGTACCGGTTCGCCACCTGATCAAAGAACGCCGGCGCCGTGAGCAGCTCCTGGGCGGGGAGGAGAATGGGGACAACCATGAAAGCCCAAAATGCAATTATCTTCTTCAAAACACGTAATCCGAGAATACCAAGATACCAATGTAGTGTATGAACTTAACGTTCTTTGTCAACACGGGAGTTTCGTGCCTGCAGGCGGTCCCGGAGCACCGCGGCGCGTTCGTAGTCCTCTTCCTGTACCGCCCGGGACAGGGCCTCTTCGAGACCATCGTCCAGATTCTCCGGCATCATCTCCTGCAGGTGCTGCACCGAACGGTGCATCTCAAGCTGGAAGACCGGTGTATCAATCGGCTCAAGGGCCTGAATCCGGGAAATCGCCTCCCTCAGCACCGCACCGGCGTCACCGATGCGTTGTCCCTTTTCCATTGCCTTGACCTGGGCGGCGGCGTGCATACGGATGATAAACGGCTGGTACTGCAACACTGAATCCCGCTCTTCCTGGTTCGGGCAGTACCGTTCCAGAACGTCACACAGGCTCAGGTTGTGTTCGGTATCACGGATGACCAGATCGAAGCGATCCAGCTGGTACAGGAGCACGTAACGGTAATAGAAGAGGATCCCCTCGCTCTGAAGCTCAGCCACATCCCGGGAGTTGACTTCAAACCCGCGATCACTGCCGTTGGTGATGATGTGCAGGCGCAGTCGCTCTTCCAGATAGGCCAGGTATGTCTCGTGATCACGGGGGCGCTGGCCATCAGGACGCCCGTTGATCTCGTACTGCTCTATCCCCAGGGGAAGACGGACCTGGATGACAGCGCGCCCATCGGTGGTTGTGATTTGTCGCATATTGCTGTGCTGGTCGTACTTCCATGATCGAAGCAGACTCGTGAGATCCCTGTCTTCCATACTCACAAGATAGCAAAGGTAACGGACAGCGGCTACTTCTTGCAGACCCGTCCATCTGGTAGGATCTGCACATGATTGTCATTTCACTGGGCGGGTCCATCGTGGCCCCCGACGAGGTTGACGTAGCGTTCATCGCTGCGTTCAGGGATCTGCTGACCGGGTACCACCACAGCAGCGGCGACCGGGCGATTCTGGTGATCGGCGGCGGCGCACCGGCACGAAAGTACCAGCAGGCGTTCCGGCAGATAGCTGGAGAGAGCCACGATGCCCAGGACTGGATCGGGATCATGGCAACCCGCCTGAATGCGGAGCTGCTGCGGCACAGCCTGGCTCCGCTGTGCAGTGACCCGGTGGTGTACGACCCCACCGCAGAGTTCCCCTTCACCGGCGCCGTGCTGGTGGCGGCGGGGTGGAAACCGGGGTTCAGCACCGATTTTGACGCGGTGATGCTGGCCGAGCGGTTTGGCGCCGATACGGTGATCAACCTGAGTAACATCGAGAAAGTATACACTGCAGACCCCAGGCAGGACCCCACCGCACGACCTCTGGACAGGGTCAGCTGGGAGGAGTTCCGCAGGATCGTCGGCGAGACCTGGACCCCCGGTGGCAACCTGCCCTTTGATCCGGTGGCCACCCGGCGCGCCGCGGAGCTGGGGCTGCGGGTTGTTGCTGCCGCCGGAAAGAATCTGGAAAATACCCGGGCTATTCTGGCGGGTGAGCGGTTTGTGGGGACCCAGATAGGACCGGAGTGATTCCCCGGGGCCCCGGGGGGCGAAACGGGTCTACTCCCCGAAGAGCCGCTGCAGGGCGTCCGCAGCGATGGGGTTGAAGGTGAAGTCGGCGGGAATCCGACTCAGAATGCGCGCCGACTCAAGGGGTGTGGCATCGGCAAGAAGCACCACCGCCCGGTCGTACTCCTGCAGCGCCAACCACCCCCGGGCTACCCGATACGCCGGTGAGAACAGCGAGCCTGGCTCGCCCAGAGGGATACGGTCCACCTGTCCCAGAAGAGCTCTGGCCGGCACAAATGCGTCGGCATCCAGAAGGTGCTCCGCAGCAGCGAGACGGATCAGATACAGCTCATCGGTATTTCTGATAAGCCCTCTGAGGCGCACCGTCTGGTCGGGTACATCCCGAAAATAGTAACCGGCAAAGAGATCTGCCAGGACGTCGATCCGGGCAGGCGGGTCAAACGAGCCCAGGGTCACGGAGCCGAGCAGTTCCGCTACCGCGTTGGCTGCCGACCAGGTTGGTTCCAGAAAGAGGCGGTCCCGAACAATCGTCGCAACCGTTCGCGCCCGGACCACCGGATCATCCACCGAACTGGCCGTCTCAAGGGCCCGCCGGTAGTACTGATCATACGACAGCCGGGCATCCCACCGTGCGGAAGCACGGCCCAGATACGCGAACCCCAGCGCCCTAACCGACACCGGAGCCACGTTCTGGATAATCACCTCCGCGCCGGGGCGATCCCCCTGCTCCACAGCGATGCCGATCACCCGGTCGAGATCCTCGAGCAACCGTGGTTGGATGAGTACCCCACCCTCGGAGGTGCGGATAGACAACTCCCGCAGGTTTCGCACGTCCCGGGTGCGGTCCAGAGTTCGACTGAGATCGGACAGACGCATGTTGAGAATGGTGGACTCCGTTGCATCCCCCAACGCCGGAACGATGGCGATGGCCTGCTGTACAACCGGGTTCAGGTTCAGCCGGTCATCGGCGCCGCGGATCAGATCCGCCGCCTCCACCAGAGCACGGGCACGGATCGCGTCGTCATTGATAAGGTACAAGCCGTCCAGAATTCGCCGGGTGGAGGACTCCTCCGTGTCGGTATTTTCCAGTTGCGTCGCCAGAAGCCCCAGGAAAAACTCCTTCTCCTGAACCGGCGTCCACTCCGGTGAGCGGAGCTCCAGGGCTTCCCGAACAACCCGGTGAGCACCTGGCAGAAACAGCTCGTCCGCTACGGCCAGGGAGTTCCACAGAGTCACCCACCGCAGCAGCACCGGAATCTCTACCGTGGCCGTGCGAGCCAGAATTCGTTCGATGCGGTTGGTGAGCAGAGCAACCGAAGCAACATCGGAATCCTTGAGACTGATAACCACCTGACTGTACACAAGAACCTGGTCCGCCGCACCCTCCGGTTCAACGATCCGTAACGCCGCGTCAAGATGGGCGAACCCCGTCCTGGGAACCGCTTCCGACCGGGACGCAGGTTGATCCGTCGTACAGGAAATGATGAAAGAAAAAAGTACTGTACCGGCAAGAAAAAGGGCACCCCTCAGTTTCCGGTGCCATCCACGGCGAGGTGCTGAACGGAAAGCCATCTGGTCAAACAGTAGGGAATTCCACCTGTTTGGTCAACATTGTATAATGGTGGGCAATGTTCCACTCCAGAAACTTCATCGGCCAATGTCGACGCGCCCTGCGGGGTCAGCCTAAACTCATTCCAGACCAGTTGCAGCAGATCGAAGAACTGACTGTCCGTCACGTGCCAGGTGTCCCCCGGGACCTCGCCCGGGACCTCTTTGCCGCCCTGACGGATACACCTGTGCAGAGCGCCGAAGAGATCGAGACGCTCATCCAGACCCTCGCCGACATGGTGGATCTCTTTGCCCAGCAGTACGACGACAACGCCGACCCTTTTGGGACCAGAGAGTGGGAGATCCTGCGAGATCTGGTGGACAGCTACGCCCAGGAGCTGGATGTCGAGGTTATTCAGTACGTCATGGAGCGGGTGGTCAGCCACAAGGCGCTGTAGTAGTTTTGATCGTGGTGGTCGCGGTTCTGGTGTGCGCCGCACCTGCCAACGGAGGTTGCCGCGTCCGGGACTCGCGGTATATGATGCCGCAATATCAGCCGGCGTGGCGGAATTGGTAGACGCAGCAGACTCAAAATCTGCCGCCCGCAAGGGTGTATCGGTTCAAGTCCGATCGCCGGTAAACAGGTGCGTACATCGATCGCGTACCGCAGGAACGAGGAACGCGATCACACGGACCAGCGAAGCCGGAAGGAATGTGCCGACATCAGGCACGTACATCGATCGCGTACCGCAGGAACGAGGAACGCGATCACACGCAGCGGCATGGAGCCGGTGCGAGGAACGTGCCGGCAAATTTTCCTTTTCCGGGCGTGCCCCGGCGACCAGCGCCGGGTCCGGCTCTGCGGGGGTTCCGTCCGGTCGTCCGCGTCCCGCGTCCACCCGGACCGCCCTGCGGGCGCCCCTCCGATCCGTCACGCAGGAAGCATTACGGGAAGCGCATTACCGAAAACTACTCCGGCCCTTAGCAGATTCGAGCGGGAGTGACCGGTTCCCGAAACCGGGAGCCAA
>SKHA01000176.1 GCA_007117185.1 Spirochaeta sp.
ATCAGGGTAACCGCAGGAACGCACAGGTTCGTTGCGTCCAGGCGACCTCCCAGCCCCGTCTCCAGCACGATCCACTCGCAGCGGATCGCCTGGAAAAAACAGAACGCCAGGGCAGTGAGAAGTTCGAAGGTGGTGGGCAGCTGGTCGTCCGGGACGCCCTCGGCGCTGAACTCCTGGACCACGGACCACACCCGGCGACTCTGGTCGGTAAGAATCGCCTCGTCCCTCTCGGGGGCATTCCCCGGGTCGGAGGCGCTGGGCCGAAGCATGGTAAATCGCTCCCGGTAATCGTTGATGTGAGGGGAGGTATACAGCCCGGTGGTGTACCCCGAGGCGGCAAGGAGGGCTGCGGTGTACGCCGCGGTGGATCCTTTTCCCTTGGACCCGGCGATGTGCACCGTGGGGATGCCCCGGTGGGGTTCACCGAGGCGGGTGAGGATCTGCGCCATCCGCTCCAGCCGATACTGACGGAGGGCAGGGGTGCCCCCACGTTCCAGGTTGGTCCGGCCTTCAAAAAGCCGAAACGCTTCGTCCAGGGTCCAGGTCAGAAGGGACGCTCCTGGTGGCGCAGACGCAGTGCTGCCGCGTGGGTATGAAACCCTTCGTAGTCCGCCAGGGCGATCACGTGGTCTCTCATCGCCTGGTACCCGTCCCGGGTGATCTCCACCAGGGAGGAGCTTTTCTGGAAATCCCGAACCGAGACGGGCCCCCAGGTGTGAGCCCATCCCCCGGTCGGGAGGATCGCGTTGGCACCGGCGGCGTAGTTGGCCAGGCTGAACGCGCTGTGCGGGCCCAGGAGCACTTCCGACGCCTCGGTGATCTCCGCAGCCAGTGCTCTGGGGTCGGCACTGTGAATCATCAGGTGCTCCGGTGCGAAGCGGTTCACCAGCTCCACCGCTTCCGTTGTGGTAGCGGTGATGAGGATTCCTCCGTAGCCGGAGAACACATCCTCAATGTAGGTTCTGCGGGGTTGCGGAACATCCTGCAGCAGGTGGTCCACGTAGGCGGCGACGCCCTTGGCCAGGGTGGGGCTGTCGGTCACCAGCAGCGCTGAAGAGTCGCTGCCGTGCTCCGCTTCGATCATGAGATCCAGCGCCACCAGCCACGGATCGGCCTCACCGTCGGCCAGAACGATCGATTCGGAGGGCCCCGCCGGAAGTCCCACATCGACGGTGTCTGCCAGCAGCCGCTTTGCTGCGGCTACCCAGGCGCTTCCCGGACCGATCACTTTGCGGACTGCCGGTACGGACTCCGTTCCCAGGGCCAGAGCCGCCACCGCCTGGGCGCCGCCAACCCGTCGCACTTCCCTGACGCCGCAGCGTTGCGCCGCGTACAGAACTGCCGGGTCCACCGTGCCGTCCGCCCCGGGGGGTGTGGTTACCACGATGGTGGGAACCTCCGCCAGGACCGCCGGGACCGCCAGCATGTAGAGCATTGAGGGAAAACTGCCCCGGCCGCTGGGGACATAGAGCCCCACCGAGGAGATCGGCGTTATCCGCTCGGAAGCGATTATTCCCGGACGCACCTCCACAGTGGCCATGTGGTGACTGACCTGACTCCGGTGGAAACGGCGGACGTTCTCGATGGCGAAGTCCAGAGCATCCCGGACCTCATGAGAGAGGAGCTGCGCGGCGTCGCTGAACTCTTCGGCGTCGACGGCGATCCCTTTACCGGCGAGATCCACTCCGTCAAAGTCCCGGGTGAATCGCAACAGCGCGGCGTCACCCTCATGCCGGACCGCCTCGATGATCGGACGAACCCGCTCTTCAAGGGCGGTGATGTCGCTCTGGGACCGGGAGAGGATCCGCCTCTGGTCCTCTTCGGGGAGGTCTTTCCATCGTCGAACAGCTATACTCATGGCGCCGGATCATACCATGGAGGCGCCTGGGCCGGTAAGGTCCCGGCGTGGAACAGGTCGAAAAAGAGCAGGAAACCTCCCTGTATCACCACCCCCGCACCGTTGCCGCGGATGAACGGATCTCCGGGAACCAGGAGGAAGAGAGCCACCCCGACGCCGATATATATCAGGTCCAGTCCGGCGTTGATCAGCAGGATCCGCCGCAGCCGCAGAGACTCTCTCACCGAGCGATACTCGTCCGGGGGCATTTGGCCGGTCCGGCGGACCCGGACCATCGCGATCACCGCGATGAGCGCATCAATCACTCCCCATGCAACGGCCTGAACAGCTGCTCCTTGCAGAAACGCCCCTCCCGGCAGGAGCAACAGCGCCCCGGCAGCGATGGAGAATCCGCTCCACAGGAGCAGACGCCGGGAGATTCGCCACTGAACGGTGATTACGTCCTTCATGGATCCCAGAGTATCCGATTAGCCCGCGTCTGGTCAGTAACGATGGTGGTATGATATATTTCCAAAATGATCATACAACCGATGATTCGTAACAATATCTGCATGAATGCCCATCCCGAGGGGTGTGATCGCAACGTTGCTGACCAGATCGCCTACGTCCGCAGCAAGGGAACGATAGCGGGGCCGCGAAACGTGCTGGTGATCGGCGCATCCGCCGGGTACGGCCTCTCATCCCGAATCGTCTCCGCTTTCGGCTGCGGCGCAGCTACTGTGGGGGTGGCCTTCGAGAACCCCGCCAAGGGGAACCGTACCGCCAGCGCCGGGTGGTACCACGATCAGGCGTTCCAGAGGTACGCGGAAGAGGCGGGGTTGACCCACCGCAGCATCATTGGAGATGCCTTCTCCCACGAGATCAAGCAGCAGACGGTACAGACGATCCGTGAGCTTATGGGGCAGGTGGACCTGGTGGTCTACAGCCTCGCTTCCGGGGTGAGGGTAGACCCGGATACCGGAGAGATGTACCGATCCACCTTGAAACCGATCGGCGGACGCTACGAGTCGGTGACGTTCGACAGCAAGTCCGGGACCCTCACCCCCGCGACAGTGGAACCTGCCGACCAGGAGGAGATCCGCCAGACCGTCAAGGTGATGGGCGGCGAGGACTGGGAGCTGTGGATCCGCACCCTCCGGGAAGAAGGGGTCCTGGCCCCGCAGGCGATCACTGTGGCCTATTCCTACATCGGCCCGGAGATCACCTTTCCCCTCTACCGGGACGGAACGATCGGTCGCGCCAAAGAGCACCTGGAGGAGACGGCCCGCCGGATGGAACAGGAGATGCAGCCCGATGGCGGTCACGCCTGGGTCTCGGTGAACAAAGCGCTGGTAACCCGGGCAAGCTCGGTCATTCCGGCGGTACCGCTGTATCTGGCGCTGCTCTACCGGACGATGAAGGAGATGGGCATTCACGAGGGGACGGTAGAGCAGATCCACCGCCTCTTCACCGATCGTATGTACGGCGGAGACCCCGCTCTGGACGACCACCAGCGGATTCGTGTCGATGACTGGGAAATGCGGGATGACGTCCAGAAGGAAGTGCGGCGATGCTGGGACATCGTCACCGAACAGAACCTTCGGGAACTGGCAGATGTGGACGGTGTTCAGCAGGAATTTCTGCAGATACACGGATTCGGCTTCCCCGATATCGACTACGACCGGGATATCGAAGCGTGAGGCTGGGGGCGCCTTGACAGGTGCCCCGGCATTCAGCATACTTCCGGAACACTCAATAAGGAGACACACGTGCCCTGCGGACGCAAGCGAAAACGAAAGAAAATCGCCACTCACAAGCGAAAAAAGAAACTGCGGAAGAATCGCCACAAGAAGAAGAACCGTTAACAGACGGTTCTTCCATCGAAAGAACCGATGAGTACCGCTGACCGGTTTTCTCGACCACGAATCATGGGTATCGTCAACACGACCCATGATTCTTTTTTTTCCGGCAGTTGCGCTCCAACCCTCGACGATGTACAGGCTCTGGCGGAGTGTCACGTTCGTTCAGGGGCGCAGATCATCGACATCGGTGGTGAATCCTCCCGACCCGGCAGCGCCTACGTCTCACTGGAGGAGGAACTCTCCCGGGTTGTTCCGGCGGTGGCACAGGTCCATCTCAACCATCCCTCCGTCACAATCTCGGTGGATACGCGTAAAGAGCCAGTTGCCCGAGCGGCGCTGGACGCCGGCGCTGCGATGGTTAACGATATCTCCGGTCTCCGGGATGACCCGGCGCTGGCGGCCCTGGTGGCGGAGCGGCGGGTGCCGGTATGCATCATGCATATGCAGGGTACACCACGGACGATGCAGGAGAATCCCCACTACGACGATGTGGTTCAGGACGTTCTGCGGGACCTTGCCCGGTTTCTTCAGCCGGCTAAAGCGGCGGGAGTCCGGGATGAACAGATCATCCTTGATCCCGGTATCGGCTTTGGCAAGGAGTTTGCCCACAACTGGAGCATCCTCCGGAACCTGGAGCGGTTCCGCGAGCCAGGGTACCCCCTTCTGATCGGACTCTCCAGAAAGCGCTTTCTCGGGCCGGAACAACCGCCGCAGATGCGCCTCAACGCTACCCTCGCGGCGCAGCTCTGGTGTACACTCCAGGGAGCGGCGATCCTGCGGGTACACGATGTTGCCCCCATGATGGAGATGCTCACCGTTCTTGAAGCGATCCTGACCGCCAACTGAGAGGAAAGGGCCTGTGACAGCGCTGGTTAACAACTGGATAATTCAACAGTTTCTGCTGCCTGCCCTGGACGTCCTGCTCCTGAGCTTTCTCCTCTATCGGGGGTACCAGATCCTCGTCCAGACCCGGGCGGTACAGCTCCTGCGGGGGGCGCTCTTCCTGGGCGTGCTCTACGCGATCTCGTTCTTTCTCAACCTGAGAACGGTCCTGTGGCTCATTAACCTCCTCGCTCCCAGCCTGGTCATCGGCATCGCTATCATCTTTCAACCGGAATTACGCAAGATCTTCACCAGGATCGGTCAGGGCCGGTGGCTCCAGTCCACCGGCAAGGCAGCACCCCACGTGGTAGAAACGGTGGTGAGCGCCTGCGAGATTCTGGCGTTCCGTCGTCGGGGAGCTCTGGTGGTGTTCTCCCGGGCGGTGGGTCTCAGAGAGATTCTCGAGACGGGGACTGCCCTGGACGCGGAGGTAGGATCCGCCCTGATCCTCTCGATCTTCAGCTACGATACGGCCCTCCATGACGGGGCGATGATAGTGGAGAGTGGCAGAATTGCTGCCGCAGGGTGCTTTCTTCCCCTTTCCGAGCAGACTGACGTCCGACGCAGTTTCGGCACCCGCCACCGCGCCGCCCTTGGTCTGGCTGAGGAGAGCGACGCGGTGGTTCTGGTTGTCAGCGAAGAGACAGGCGCCCTCTCCCTGGCCTACGACTCCAACCTGTACTACAACCTGACCGCCGAGGAGGTACAGGAACAGCTGATCGAACTCCTGGACGTCTCCGGCCGCAGCGCTCGCCGCCCCGGAACGGTATCAGAGGAGGAGGTGGCTGAAATTGAAGACTGATGCCTTTCTGCTGCGGTTGTTCCGGAACTGGCCGGCCAAGATCCTCTCGCTGGCGGTTGCCCTGTTACTGCTGGTCTTTCACGACATCACCCGGCTGGAGGAACGGTTTATTACCGTTCCGCTGGTGGTGGAACAGAGCGCCGAGCTGGTTCCTGCGTCCCCGTGGCCCCGGCAGGTGAGACTGCGCTTGCGCGGCGAGGGAGAGTATCTCTTTCGCGTTCTTGACGAGGATCTGACAGCTCACCTGGACTTGCAGCGTTTCACCACCGAGGGTGATTTTCGGGTCCCGGTGGAAGTGCGCCGCAGCGGCAGCGCCGCGGAGCCGGGCACTCTGGAGATCACCGTTGAGCCGGAGACGGTGGTTCTCACCCTGGAGGAGCGGATGGTCAAGAGCGTTGAGGTACAACCCCGCACCAGCGGTTTTGTCCCCGGGGGGTTCAACCTGGTACAGTCGGTGATGACACCCTCCGCCGTAGAGGTGGAAGGGCCCCGGAGCATTATCGAACCGCTTTCCGTCATTTACTCCGAAGACGTGGATCTTTCCACCCGGAGAGAGGACTTCACCGAACGTATCCGTCTGGTCTCCCCGGACCCGCTGATCCGCTTTCGCGGGGGTGATATCGTAGAATATCGGGGTATTGTGGAGGAGGCGGTGGTGCTGCAGACCTTCGACCCCGTTGAGATGGTCATCTCCGGGCTTGACCCGGACTTTTCGCTGGGTCAGACCCTGCCTCCCGGGCTGATCCGGGTGCAGGCGCGGCAGATCGATATTGAGCAGCTGGAGCCGGGAGATCTGCAGCTTTCGGTGGAGGCGGTGTCCCTGACCGAGCCGGGAACGTTCCGTGTTCCAGTGCGTCCGGTGGTGCCGCCGGGGTTCGTGGTGCTGCGCTACGAGCCCACGTCGGTACAGGTTGTGATTGTGAGTTCCCGGTGATTCGCGGTATCGGTGTTGACGTGGTCCAGGTGGATCGACTGCGGCGCTGGCTGGACGACGAATCGCTGCTGAAACGGTACTTTTCCGTGCAGGAGCGCGACGCGATCTATCAGCGTCGGGACGGTGCGGCACTCTCCCTGGCGGCCCGATTTGCCGCCAAGGAAGCGTTCGCCAAAGCCCTGGGAACGGGGTTTCGTGGTTTCGGTCTGCGGGATGTCTGGGTGGTGAATGACCCCCTGGGTAAACCGGAGCTTCACGTGACCGGCGCGGCCCAGCTGGCGCTGACCCGGATCGGGGGCACCCGGCTGTGGCTCTCGCTGACTCACGAACAGCAGCACGCCATCGCGATGGTGGTGATCGAGGGGTAGAACATGGCGGAAGCAACACTCACGTTTTTCGGTAAGAATCCGATTATCTGCCCGGTCTGCGAAAACAAGATCTACCGCGAAGAGATGCGTACCGGCCGGGGTCGCCAGATCGCCGGACGACTCACCGACGAACTGCGTCGCCATTACGAACCGTCCAAGCAGTACGGCGTGGTATTCCCCCTCATTTACCCCGTCACCGTCTGCCCGCGGTGCTTCTATGCCGCCTATCCCGAGGATTTCGAAACCGTGCCGGAAAAGACCCTCAAGCCGCTGGTGGACGATACGGACACCCGCCTGGGGATGCTGGGGGGGCTGCTGACCCCGCTGGACTTTGCCGCTGAACGGGGGCTGCGGGAGGGGGTCGCTTCGTACATCCTGGCGGCGATGTGTTA
>SKHA01000153.1 GCA_007117185.1 Spirochaeta sp.
CCGGGGTGGCGTCTATCTTCTGGCCGATCTCCCGGATCCGTTCTCTGGCCTGGTCGCTCTGCTGATCCCCCAGGACCAGCCCCCGATCGCAGCGGTGACCGGTCACATGGTACTGGCCATTGGAAAACCCTACGACGGTGCGGCTGCAGAGGTTGGCACAGATCCTGCAGATAACCCCGGGCTGCTTGGTGTACGTGAAATCCCGCAGCCCCTGAACACCGATAAAGGCGGATCGAGCGCCTTCCTGCCCGGCGGCCTGCCCGGCGGCCTGTCGTTCTTTGCGGGTCAGAAGGGCAATCCCCAGGGCCCCCATCTCTCCCGGGAAGGGCGGGCGGAAGGGGCGCACCCCGGCGTACTGTTCAAAGGCTCGCAGGACAGCGTCGTTTTTAAACGTCCCCCCCTGCACCACAATGCGTTTACCCAGCTGTTCGACGTTGGAAATGCGCAGGACCTTGGTAAAGATATTCTCGATGATCGACCGGCACACCCCCGCCAGGATATCACTGGTCTGTTTACCGTTTTTCTGCTCGGTGATAATCGAGGAGTTCATGAACACGGTGCACCGGGACCCGAGCCGGGAGGGGTGCTGCGCCTGGAATGAGAGGGACCCGATCTGATCAACCGGTATGCCCAGCGACCGCGAGTAGGTCTCTACAAAGGAACCGCACCCAGCCGAGCACGCCTCGTTCAGTTGGATAGCGGTAACGACCCCGTCGTGGACCCGGATCGCCTTCATGTCCTGACCACCGATATCCAGGATGAAACTGACCTCGGGATCGTATTTTTGTGCCGCTTCGGCGTGAGCGACCGTTTCGACGGTGTGATAGTCCGCCCCGAACGCCTTGGCGAAGAGGTCTTCGCCGTAGCCTGTGGTTCCCAGCCCCTGCACCTCCAGGGTGACCCCGGCGTCAGCGTAGCGTTGGAAGACCTTCAGTAACAGGTTCTGCACGACATCCAGAGGGGAGCCCTGGTTGTTGGCATACCCCGTATCCACTACCTCGCCATCAGCGTCAATGAACACGAACTTGCTGGTGGTGGACCCGGCGTCTATCCCCAGCCACACCGGCACCCGGGAACCGGATGGGTAGGTTCTGGGGGTGAACTCCGGAAGGGCATTCTCCTTCTCCCAGGAGCGCTGTTCCGCAGGCGAGGAAAAAAACTGAACGTCGTCGTGCCCCCTCTGGTTTTTCCTGTGGTCCAGATACTCCTGAAGATGGTTGAGCGACTCGTGACCGTGGTACCCGCACTCGCCGTCGAACATTGTCTGCCCCGCCAGAGCGGCACCGTAGGCGACGAACATTTCAGGCTTTTCAGGGATGATGATCTGGTCATCCTTCAGATCCAGGCGTTCCATGAAGACTTCGATAAGCCGGGGGTTGAACGTGAGGGGACCACCTTCAAATATCACCTTCGGCTCGAAATCCATCCCCTGGGCCAGGCCGCCGATGGTCTGTTTGGCAATGGCGTGGAACGAGGAAAGGGCGATGTCTTCCTTGCTGACCCCCTGATTCAACAGGGGTTGCACATCGGTTTTGGCAAAGACTCCACAGCGGCCGGAAATGTCGTAAACCTTCCGACCCCGGCTGGCCAGGGCGTTGAAATCCTCGATGGGAATGTGCAGGAGTTCAGCCACCTGATCGATGAACGCTCCGGTTCCTCCGGCACAGCTGCCGTTCATACGCATGTCCGATGTGGACAACTGTCCAAGTTGTTCGTCGTAGTGGAAAAAGACAACCTTGGCGTCCTGGCCGCCAAGCTCCACCGCCACGCGCGCTTCCGGGTAACCCTCCCGAACAGCAAGGGCGTTGGCAACAACCTCCTGAATGAAAAAAGCGCCAAGCTCCTGGCAAATACGATTGCCCCCGCTGCCGCACACCGAGAGCCGAATGGTCTCAATCTGCAGCTCTTCGTGGGCCTCCCGAAGCAGGGCCATGGTAACCGGTCCCTGTTCAGCGTTGTGTCGCTGATAGCGGGAAAAGAGGACTTCGTGGGTAACAGGGTGAAGAACGACCAGCTTTACGGTGGTCGATCCGATATCCAACCCTCCGAGACAGGGTGTAACAAGCATAGTATCTCCTGCGATGGCGGAGCGGCATCTATCTCGGCCATCGACCGACGGAAGTTTTTCACAGTTTTGGCTACGTGTCCACAATTGCCGATTCATAAATAAGGAGAATTGTGGAGTTAATTGGTTGTCTGCCGTTTACCCACCGAACCCGGGAAAGTATACTGCAGCTTCCAAATATGCGCGATGTTCTGAACGGAGTTGTTGTCCTTGGGGCAGTACAGTCATTCTTTCTTGCAACTCTCCTGGTCAATCGTGTGTCCAACAACGCAGCAAACCGGGTTTACGCTGCCATTCAGCTCCTGTCATCGTTGGCGTTAGCCCTTGTCACCACGTTTTTCACCGGGGTGGCAGCTCGCAATCCCTGGATCTACGTTGTTGAGGAGCCTCTCAGCTGGCTCTTTGGTCCATTGGTGTTTCTCTACGCACGGATTCTCCTTACTTGCGATGACTCGTTTCGACTTCGAGACTTCTGGCACTTTCTGCCGTTTGTAGTAAACGTCGCAGTAGTGACCCCGGTGTTGTTGTGGGAACCGGCGGCGCAACTGAGCTGGGCGTATAGCGACGATCTCGCTATCGCGACGTTGCTTCGTTTTGCCCACGGCATCGCGTACAGTGCCGTGGCTCTGCTCTTCGTGTTGCAAAACCGCTCCCGCGCCGAGGTGGGCCTCTCTCGGGAAGAGCACGCACGATTCCGCTGGTTGACATGGTTTATTGGACTCACCGGAGGAATCTGGGTTCTGGGAGCCGGGGTGTTTATCATCAGGCTTGCCGGGGTGACACTGGCGTATCCTTTTGAGATAGCCACACCTCTGGCAGGAACGCTCGTGACGTACGTGTGCGGATATATCTCACTGCGCCAACCAGCAGTGTTTGGAGAGTCGGCGAGGCGGACTCGAATGACGACGGCGCCAAATGCAGATGCTGATATGACCCTGATCGTTGCCGGGATGGAACGGGATCACCTGTGGCGAGACCCGAACCTTACCCTGGTCGAACTGGCGAACAGGGTCGGAATCCCCTCGTACCGTGTCAGTCGCGCGATCAACACTACCCGTCAGGAATCGTTTTTTTCTTTTGTCAATCGTTATCGCGTTGACGAGGTACGTCGCGTTCTCGAGGAACGACCAGACGCCCCACTGCTATCGGTTGCTCTATCGGCAGGGTTTAACGCAAAATCATCCTTCAACGCGGTGTTCAAGCGTTTCACCGGCACAACTCCATCGCAATACCGGCGCGAAATGGGTACGAGTTTGGCAAATTTGCCTTGATTGGCGATCATTGGACGCCTGAGCCAGGATTAAGAAGGTATTGTCACCGCAGAGGTACACCGTTTGAAAACGAAACGATGCGGCGACATTCTCCGGTGGGAAGCGATGGTACTTTTGTCGGTGTTCGCCATCAGTACGGCCGGCTGCGAAATCCTTAACCCACAAGCAGAGGGCAATCTTGTTCCCAATACGGTCATCGAGGACACCTCCCTGCCCCGTTTTGTTGCCAGCGACGGTACGGTATTGCACCTGCGTACGTACGGCTCCGCCCAGAACCCTGCAGTATTGGTATTCCACGGTGGCCCGGGGCAGGATATGCGGGCATACGAAGCCCTCATCCAGCTCAGCAACGAGTATCACGTGGTTATGTGGGACCAGCGCGGCGCAGGTCTGTCACAGCGGGTCAACGCCGCCAGCATCACCGGAGAGGCGTACCTGCAGGACGTTCGCGACATCGTGGCAGAGTACTCCTCTGGAGAACCAGTGTTTTTGATCGGTCATTCATGGGGCGGAGCGTACGCCACCTACGTCACTCAGCAGATGCCGGAGATTGTCCGCGGTCTGGTATTGATCGAACCGATGGAAATGACGCGAGAGGCGTTCCAGCGGCACGGCGATCAAAGCACCAACCTGTTGTCCCGGGGAATCAATCGCGTTCTTGCCGCCGCCGATCGAACCAGGCCTGACAGCCACGCAGAGGCTGACTACCTGTACCAGGCAGTGGTCGCCGAACTCGATAGCGATGGTGGCGGTCCCCCGGCAGTTGGAACCACCGCACGGCGTACCGGGTATGTTGCCTGGCGGACCACCGTTGAATGGTTGGGGTTCCTGTCCGGTAAACCCTACGATGGATTTGATTTTCTCTCGGGAGTACGCACCGGCTACCAGGGCAGGACACTCATCATCGCGTCTGACGATGACTTTCTGGGAATAGAGCTCCAGCGGGAATTTCATGCCCCCCATTTTGCCGACGTGCAGGTCATCGAGGTTACCGGCGCAGACCACTACATGCTGGTAGATCCCTCGTTCGCACCATCGATTATGGCGGAGATCAAATCCTTTCTGGAGGCACTGTAATGGTTTCATCAGGAACAGGCGCCACAACAGTTATGTGCACGAAAAAGCACGATCGCGGCGGACAGACGAAGACATACGGGAATCGCCACTCTCCGCCGGGTGTTATGGTCCTCATCTTCGTTGTCGGGACGTGGTTCGTTGCCGCGACCGTGCAGGCAGATGGCTTCCCCATGGGATCAAACACAGCCGGCCGTCACATGGTGGGAATCTTCCTGGGGTTCGATCCGACGTTCACTCTGGGGGTCAGCTACACATACGTGATCCGAGCGTTCAATCGACCAATAGCACTGGAAATGGCGTTCTCTGCGCCACTTGCCCTGGTTCCGGACGGCGATCACGGTACCGTTCAATCCGGTGTGGGCACCCTTTTGGCACCGGAATCATCTGGGTGGAACGGATGGCTCCAGGGGGGATTGGATCTCACAGCGGGGCGAACGGGCGTATCCCGGGAACGCAGTGTTGGGCTGTACGCTGCCGCGACGCCAGGATACTTCACCAGCCGGTGGTACGCCGGACCGACCTTTCGATACGAAAAGACACTGGTGACCCATCGCAGTCACACCGCGTGGTACCGCGATGTATACCCCGAAGTGGCCGACGGATGGTACACCAACGACAGCGGCTATTTCGTACTGGGAGCCGCTGGCGGTGTGAGCGTTGCAAACAGCCTCGCCCTTGATGGTTTCGTCGGGTACAAGTTGTCCGACGACCTGCGCTCGTACGATCCGTTCGTCATTCCCGCATCGGCGAAGATTTCCATGTACTACCGCTTCTGACAGTCTGTATTCCCTTCCACTCGTTGAGGCGTTTGCCCGATACCGGTGGGGTCAGCCACCCCGATCAGTACAATTGCGGAAATACGGTCAGCAGGGTCCCCTTTTCCGTGTTACAGTACTAATATACCGATTATCTCAACTTGAAGGAGGATATATGAGATCTTCAAGAAGAAACCTGACCCTTCTGGGGCTGTTGATGTTCGTCCCCATCGCACTTTCCCTGGCAGAGGACGGCCAGGTTGAGGACCATCCCCTGATTTCCCGGTACGCCGGCGCATCTTTCAGGAACTCTGCTGTGGTGGAGTATGACCAGTACGTTGTGCCCATGGCCCCGCTGGAGCGCAACCGCCTGAGCGACACGATAACCGCGGAGGGGCGAATCACCCAGCTGCAGTACATTGTGGAAAACCGCTCAACCCTGGAGGTGTTTCGGAACTATCAGCAGGCGCTGCGCACCGCAGGGTTTGAGATCCTCTTCGAACATCAGGCAGAGAGCTGGAACCCCACCATGTACTGGGTACAGCGGGTCTACGACCCCCATGGGATCTACTGGAAGAGCAGCAGATCCGGGTCGTTTGTGGGCAACGGGTTTCGATTTCTCGCCGCTCGCCTCTCAGATCCCACCGGCGACGGATACGTGACCCTGTATCTGACACCGGGGCGTGGTGATTCGGTGATCATTCAGCTGGATGTAATCGAGACGACCCCCATGGACAGTGGGATGATAACTGTTGATGTTGATTACCTGCGGAATGAGATCGAACGAACCGGCGTCGTCACCCTCCATGGCCTGCAGTTCTATCCGGACAGTGCGCAGCTGACCGCTGCTACCCAACCCCTCCTGGGTGAGGTGGCGGCATTTCTCCGGGAACACCCGGAAAAGAGCTTCTACGTGGTAGGCCACACAACCACCCTGGGCCCCCATGAGAACCTGATGCGCCTCTCTACTGAACGGGCGCAGGCGTGCGTGGATGCGCTGGTGCGGGAACACCGCGTCGACCCGGGGCGTCTTTTTGCTGCCGGCGTGGGCGGACTGGCACCGGTCGCCACCAACGCCACCGACGAGGGCCGCGCACGTAATCGCCGGGTAGAACTGGTAATGCGATAGTCAGCAGCAAAACCCTACCAATTCAGTATCTTTTGTGGTATAACCGGTGAGCACAACGGTGTGAGGATGTGGTGATACGAAGCGTTACTCCATTTGCCCAGCAGCTGGACCAGGAAAAGAGACTCATTTTCGTCCGGGTCTTCACGGTCTTCCTGTTATGTTTCCTCTTCTGGGTCCTGATTGCGCAGGATCTCAACCCGCTCTCCCTGGGGGTAGCGGTTGGACTCTCGATAGCTTCAGCGCTGTACTCCTTCGGACTCTTTTATGAGCAACACCTCAGGCCTACCGCCCGGATCTTTCTTCGCTTTGACCTGGTGATCGTCTACGTTGCGGTGGTCCTCTACCTCAGCTATATCGCCATCATCGACATCGTCCGACGAATGCTCACCGGAGATTATCGCCCCGGGATCGTCAAGATCCGGACCCGCCTGCGCTCACCCTTTGGCAGGGCGGTCCTGTGCAACACCATCTCCATCGTTCCGGGAACCCTGGCCCTCTGGATGGACGGAGCAACGATCTACGTACACTGGTTCAACATTGAAACCCGGCACAGCAAGAAGGCGGCGCGGATGATCACCTTTCTCATCGAGGATATTCTGGAAAGGATCTTCGGATGATCCTGCTGATCTCCGTGACTTACGCACTGACTGCCATGAGCCTGGTCCGCCTCATCATCGGCCCTAATCTCTACGACCGACTGCTGGCGCTGAATATGGTCTCCGCCCATGTCACCCTGCTGATGGCGTTCTACGCGGTTCACTACAACC
>SKHA01000328.1 GCA_007117185.1 Spirochaeta sp.
AGAGGGTCTCCAGGCTGCGGGAGAGTACCCAGCCGTTGAACGGCGAGAGGCTGGGGCCGGAGTTACGATAAAACGGCATGATCTCGTCGATGATCTCCCGGGAGGCAGCCATCACCCCACCCAGCACCCTGCCCTGCCCGTCGATAAACTTGGTGGCCGAGTGAACGACGATATCCGCCCCGAACTCGGCGGGGCGCTGCAACGCCGGGGTGGCAAAGCAGTTGTCCACGTTGACCAGGATCTTCCGGCTGTGGGCGATCCGGGCCAGCGCAGCGATGTCGGCGATCTCAAGCCCGGGGTTGCTGGGCGTCTCCAGGACGAACATGCGGGTGTTCTCCCGGCACGCCCCCTCCCACTGGGACAGGTCGGTCAGGTCCACCATGGTGGTCTCTATCCCCCAACGGGGCAGAAACTCCTTCATCAGGCTCAGGGTGGACCCGAAGACCTGACGGCTGCCCACCACGTGGTCACCGGCCCGCAGGAGCCCAAGCATGGATAGAAAGACGGCGCTCATCCCGCTGCCGGTTGAGACCGCCGCGTCCAACCCCTCCAGCAGCGCTATCTTGCGGGCAAACTCGTCGGTGTTGGGGTTGTCGAAGCGGCCGTAAATGGGGTGGTCGTTGTCGCCGGAGAACGCTGCCGCCGCCTGTTCACCGCTGTCGAAGACGTACCCGGAGGTGAGAAAGAGGGGTACCCCGTGTTCGTCGTGACCGGATCGCGCCGCCTGGGTCCGAATAGCCAGGGTGTCAAACTCCATCGTTTCCTCCCGACATCCCCCGGCGCATACCCACCAGGGCGTTATAGACGATGCACCCCATGCAAATGTTGGCGGCCCACTCCAGGGCGGCAAAAACCAACAGGATTGAGGTTACGGTAATTCCGGCTCCGGCGAGCCCCCCGGCAAAGAGCGCTGCCGCGGTCAAAGAAAAGACCATGCCCACCCGGGCGGCAAATTGCTTGGGTGGAAAGTAGATCAGCTTGTGCTCGAACGGGAGCATCGGTGAGACCACCGCGGCAGAAACCCTGGTGAGCACCGCTCCCCGGGGGTTGGCAAAACCACGAATCCCGAAGTCCACCGCCAGGAGAACCATAATCAGGGCTGCCGGCTGGACAATTCCCAACAGGGCCAGGGCGATCACCAGAACTGCTATGGTATCGGTAAGCAGCGCGTTGGATCGTACCATCGCCTGGTCCACCTGAAGGGGGATGTCCGCCTTCTTTTTTGCTTCACTCATTAACGGCAGAGTACCGATGCACCCGGTAATTGTCTACCAGAACGCTTTCCCATTTTATACACTGTGGTTGTATACATATACGGTTCGCATGTGCTAAAAAGGCGGCAACCAAACACAGTGGAGGATTCCAAACAACATGGAGAAGTTTTTCGAGCTGAAAAAGCACGGAACCGATGTCAAGACGGAGGTAATCGCCGGTATTACCACCTTCCTCACCATGGCGTACATACTGATCGTTCAGCCACTCACCCTGGCTGAGACGGGTATGGACTTCGGCGCGGTGTTTACCGCTACGGCGATCTCTTCACTGGTGGCAACGCTGGTGATGGCGTTGTGGGCCAAGCTGCCCTTCGCGCTGGCTCCGGGGATGGGACTCAACGCGTTCTTCGCGTTCACCGTTGTCCTGGGGATGGGGCGCAGCTGGCAGTTCGCCCTCACCGCGGTATTTCTGGAAGGTATCATCTTCATCATCCTGACGATGCTCAACGTGCGCGAGGCGATCGTCAACAGTATTCCCCAGAATATCAAGCGGGCAATATCCGTGGGTATCGGATTGTTCATCGCCTTTATCGGCTTCAAGAACGCCGAGATGATCGTTGGTTACCCCGCTACCCTGGTAACGCTGGGCGATTTCAGCTCCGCCACCGTCCTGGTGGCCACGATCGGTTTGATTGGAACCAGTGTGCTGGTGGCGCTGAAGTTCAAGGGGGCGCTGCTGGTGGGAATCCTCGGTACCGCGGTGATCGGAATTCCCTTCGGGGTGACCTCGGTTGGACAGGGGTTCCAGCTGATCAGCGCTCCGCCCTCACTGGCGCCGATCTTCCTGCAGTTTGAATGGAGCCAGGTGTTCACCTTCGATATGCTGCTGGTGGTCTTCACCTTCCTCTTCGTGGACATGTTCGACACCGTCGGAACCCTGGTGGGTGTCTCCACCAAAGCGGGGCTGCTGACCAAAGATGGAAAGATTCCCCGGGTCAAGCAGGCACTGATGGCCGACGCGATCGGTACCACCTTCGGAGCGATGCTGGGAACCAGCACGGTGACCACCTACATCGAGAGCGCCGCCGGTATTGAGGAGGGGGGCCGCACCGGTCTGACCTCGCTGGTGACGGCGGGATTCTTCCTGATCGCTCTGTTCTTCAGCCAGCTCTTCCTGCTGATCCCCGCCGCGGCAACCGCGCCGGCGCTGATTCTGGTGGGTGTGTTCATGGCCAGCCCGGTGAAGGATATCGACTTCAGCGACTATACCGAAGCTATCCCGGCGTTCATGACGATGATTCTGATGCCCCTCACCTTCAGCATCTCCGATGGTATCGTGATGGGTGTGCTGGCGTACCTCTTCCTCAAGGTGCTCACCGGGCGCCACAAGGAGATCACTCCGCTGACCTACATCGTGGGCGTGTTCTTTCTGATTTCGTTCTTCGTATAGCGTTTCGTCGCGAGAAAAGAAAAAGCGGTGGCCCGAGGGTCACCGCTTTTTTTGGATCTGAGTGCCTGGTCGGCGGTCTCACCCGAACATACGCTGCAGGTTGACGCTGTAGGGCGGTTCGACCATGCCCCGATCGGTGATTATCCCTGTGACAAGCTCCGCCGGGGTCACATCGAACGCCGGGTTGTGCACTCGAATCCCCTCGGGAGCGGTGCGACGCAGACCAAAGCTGGTGACTTCTTCGGCATCGCGCTCTTCAATGACGATATTCCCACCCGCCGGGGTTGCGAGGTCGATCGTCGAGAAGGGACTTGCCACGTAGAACGGTATCCCGAAGTGCTTTGCCAGAATAGCTACACCCATCGTCCCGATTTTGTTGGCCACGTCTCCGTTGGCGGCAACTCGGTCGGTACCGACGATCACCATGTCCACCAGCCCCTGCTGCATCACGTACGCCGCCATATTGTCGGTGATGGTGTACACCTCGATGTTCGCCTGCTGAAGCTCCCACGCGGTCAGCCGCGACCCCTGCAGCAGAGGGCGACTCTCGTCGGAATAGACCCTGAATGGTACACCCCGCTCGTGGGCCAGGTACATCGGCGAAGTTGCGGTGCCGTATTCCGAGGTGGCCAGACGTCCAGCGTTACAATGGGTGAGCACACCCATCCCCGGTTTGATCAGGTCCACTCCGTTCTCGCCGATCCGTCGGCACAGCTCGATGTCTTCCTGGTGGATCTCCTCGGCAATCTTGACCAGCGCAACGAACAGCTCCTCCCCGGAGGTGCCGCTGCTCTGCCCTACCGCAGCCACCGTCCGCTTCAACGCCCAGCTGAGATTTACCGCCGTCGGCCGCGAGCTGTCAAGGTACGCAGCGTTCTCTTTCAGGGTCGCCAGAAAACCCGCACGATCCAGCCCCCGGAACTGCCGCATCGCCACCACAAGTCCGTAGGCACCGGCTACACCGATCGCCGGGGCACCGCGAACCTTCAATTGCTTGATTGAGTTCCAGACCTGCTCAACGGTGGTCTGCTCCTCCACAACAACTTCTGCCGGCAGTCTGGTTTGGTCCAGGAGGAGCAACGTACCGTCCTGCCACTCGATACTTCGAACCTTCTTGTCTGTTTTCATATCGCGGTCAGAGCCCACCGGAACAGGGGATGGTACGGTTCGTGATACTGTAGAACTCGCGCAGGTTCTCGAGCTCTTCCAACTGTGATCTGGAGAACGGTTTTGCTCCTCCCAGAATCCGCGCGTAGATCAGAATCTCTGCGTTGTGTTCCAGTTTCTCAAGCTTCTTGAAAGCGTCTGCAAGGGTAAGACCGACGGTGACACTTCCATGTCGCGCCAGCATCACCGCGTCGCTGCGGCGAATCAGTTCGCCCATGGACGCTGGAAGGTCATCAGTGCTGGGCGTGGCATACGGCGCCACCGGGATCGATCCAAGGGTAACTACCACCTCCGGCAAAATGCACGTATCCAGGGGCGCTTCGGCGATGGTAAAGGCGATCGCTTTGGGCGGGTGGGCGTGAATCACTGCCATCACGTCGGGGCGCTGGCGATACGCTTCGAGGTGGACCTTGTGTTCCGTAGAAGGTCGACGGGTATCTCCCACCGGCTCACCGTTCATATCGATTATCACCGGGGCCTCGATGTGCATGTCTTCCTTTCGAAGGCTCGACGGCGTAATCAGAACATGGTGCTCGTCAAGACGGACAGAAAGATTTCCATCAGTAGCGCATACCAAACCGGCGGCGTGTACCTTCTTGCTGTACAGGACAATCTGTTTTCGTGCTTCCAGCTCGTTCGGAAACATCTCCTCCCCCTTTCGTGCTCGCGACGATCAATAGCATTCTAACCGCAATCTCACGAAAGAGGCGATGGTATGCACAGGGTAAACACGCTTCCCTGCCCCTCCATACTGGTAACGCTCACCTCACCGTTGTGGGCCAGGGCGATGTGCTTGACGATGGCCAACCCGAGTCCCGTCCCGCCCATGGCGCGGCTGCGGGCGCGATCCACCCGGTAGAAGCGCTCGAAGACCCGCAGCTGGTCTGCCGGGGGGATTCCCGGGCCCTGGTCGCGTACGGAGATCTGCAGCTCCTGTCCGTCGTTCCGACAGACGATCTCCACCACGCTATCCTGGTTGCTGTATTTCACCGCGTTGTTCACCAGGTTTACCAGCGCCTGTTCCAGGAGGTTCTCGTTGACGGAAACTCTGGTGGCGCCAACGTAACTGTCCCGAATGGCGATACCCCGGCGCTGCGCCGCCGCCTCGCAGCTGCCGATGGTACGACTCACGATCTGCTCAAGGGCGCAGTCCTCCCGGGGCAGCTCACCCTCCCAGGACTCCAGCCGGCTCAGGCTCAACAGATCCTCGATGATCAGGTTCAACCGCTGGGCATGGCCGTGAGCGATTCCCAGAAAGCGCTGCCTGGTCTCTTCATCGCCGGGGTCGTCCTCCAGCAGGGTCTCTACAAACCCCATGATGGACGTGATCGGTGTTCTGAGCTCGTGAGAGACGTTGGCCACAAAATCCCGGCGCATGTTCTCAAGTCGTTTCAGACGGGTGATGTCGTTGAGCACCAGCAGGGCACCGGCGCACTCACCCTGCTCGTCCCGCAGAACGGTACCGTGGATCTGCACGTACACAGGGGCCTTCCGGTAGAGGGTCACCGTTCGCTCCAGCGCCGTCTGCTCCTCCAGAACCTGCCCGGCAAAGGAGTCCACATCGGTGTTCCTGAGAAACTCGATGACCGACTTGCCGCGGTGTGCCTCGCGTTTGACCTCCGCAGGGGTTCGCCCGAACAGCACCGCCGCGGCGCTGTTCAGCGAGTTGATCACCCGCTGCCGGTCCACCACCACCACCCCCTCCACCATGCTGCCGAAGACCGCCTCGACCTCGTTGCGCTGGCTGCTGATACGAGTGATCGTCTCGTCCACCTGCCGGGCCATCCCGTTCAGGGCGTCCGCCACCGCCCGCAGCTGGGGAGGGGCGTCCAGTTCCAGGCGGTAGGTGAGTTCACCCCGGGAGAAGCGCCGGGCCGCTTCAGCGATCGCCCGAAGGGGGCGGAAGACCCGCAGGACCAGGTAGAGGGTGACCACAAGAAGCGCCGCTGCCAGAACGACGCTGGTGAGGATCCACAGTTGCGGGTCCACCGTTCAGACGCTCTTCATCCGGTATCCGACACCGCGCACCGTCTCGACTGCGTGACCGTAGTCGCCCAGCTTCTTACGGATACCCAGGATCTGCACATCCACCGAGCGCTCCGTCACCGGATAGTCCTCGCCGCGGATCGCGTCGATTATACGGGTGCGGGAGAACACCCACCCGGGGTTGCGGCTGAGAAACTCCAGGATGGCAAACTCCGTTGCCGAGAGGGGGACAACAACGCCATCACAGCTCACCTGGTGGCGCACCACGTCGATGGTGATGCCGTGAACGGTGTAGCGGTCCCCCCGGGGCAGGTTCTCCTCCGGTCCGGGGGTGCGCCGCAGGGCGGTGCGGATGCGCGCCGCCAGTACTTTTGGGCTGAAGGGTTTTGTCACATAGTCGTCGGCGCCAACTTCCAGGCCGGAGACGATATCGCTGTCTTCGGTGCGCGCAGTGAGCATCACCACGGGAATGTGCCGCAGGGCTTCGTCCTGCTTGATGATCCGGCACACCTCGATCCCGCTGAGCCCGGGGAGCATCACGTCAAGAACCACCAGGGCGGGGGCCTCTCTGCGGATGCTCTCCAGCGCCGCCTCTCCCGTCTCCACCGCCTCCACAAGGTAGTCCTCACGGCTCAGGTTGTAGCTGATCAGCTCCAGGATGTCCGGTTCGTCATCCACCACAAGAATGCGCATCAGTTGAGCTCCACGTGGTCGGCGTCGGCGGTGAAGACCACCCACTCGCACATGTTGGTCACCTGATCGGCAAAACGCTCCAGGAAGCGGTTCACCAGCACCAGCTCCATCCCCCGCTCCAGCGCATCCGGGTGAGCACGGATGATCGAGACGATCTGCCGGGAGAGCTGGGCGTGCAGCTCGTCCACCTGGTCGTCCCGGGCAGCAACCTCCCGGGCCTGATGGCCGTCGCGCTCCACGTAAGCGGTGAGAAAATCCTGGAGCATGGAAAGGTCCAGCTCCAGCATTCTGCGGATAAGAGGCATCGTCGGGGCGAAGGCGGGGTCGGTGATGACCCGGGCCTTTTTGGCGATGTGCCGGGCGTGGTCCCCGATACGCTCAAGAGCAGTGGTGATTTTGGCGGTGGTCAGCAGCTCCCGCAGGTCCGTGGCGTCAGGACGCTGCTGGATCACGATGCGCGCGGACAACTCGTCCATGGAGAGTTCCATCGCGTCGATGGCCTGATCCGCTGCGATGATCTCATCCGCCA
>SKHA01000225.1 GCA_007117185.1 Spirochaeta sp.
AACATGAAACAGGACGAGGCCGATCGCATTCTGGCGGTGATGGCGCAGTTGCCACCTATTCCGGCAGACGAGGCTCGCCGGGTCCTGACCAAGTTCGGCGCGGACTCCCGCGGAATGACTCGGCAGACCCTGACCGGGCCGGAGACGGCCCGGGAGATTCTCATCCGCGCGTTCGGCGTTGAGGAGGGTGACCGTCAATTCTACCGCATCCTCCCGGAGCAGAAGCCACGGCCCTTCGCGTTTTTGGAGGACGTGGACGGCAAACAGCTGTCGGCGCTGCTGCGCAAGGAGTCAGCGGCGGTCCTGGCGATTCTGGTGGCGTGCATGCCCGGCAAGGCGGCGGCGCGCCTGCTGGAAGCGATGGAGCCGGAACACAAGATTCAGGTGGTGCGCCGGGTCTCCTCGCTGGGGCCGGTGGACCCGGAGATTCTCCGGCAGGTGGAGAAGAGCTTGCGCAACCGCCTGGAGAAACTGGGCACCCCCGAAGCGGACGAGGAGGTGGACGGGCAGGCGAAACTGGCGGAGATCCTGCGCTATATGGACCTCACCTCGGGAGACCGGATCATAACCTCCCTGCAGGAGCGCGACCCCGATCTGGCCGAGCGTATCAGGACGCAGCTCACCAGCCCCGACGACCTGCAGTACATCTCCAACCGGGACCTGCAGAAGGTGCTCCAGCGAGTGGACGATCAGGATATCGCCGTGCTGCTGAAGGGCAAGAAGGATGTGATTGTGGATCGCCTGACCACCAACCTGAGCGACCGCCGACGGGAGATGGTGGTGATGCATCGGGAGGCCCTCGGGCCGATGCGGCGGGCCGATGTGGACAAGATTACCGCAGATTTCATGCAGCTGGTCCGCACCATGGCCTCGGACGGCGAGATCGTGATTCGCCTGCCCGGCGAGGAGTATGTTGGTGACACACCCGCGGGTTGACCTGGCGTATCTGTTCTGGGGGCTCTCCCTGGTCGGGGTGGCGGGGCTGCACCGGATCTACCTGCGTCGTCACCTCTCGGGGATTCTGTATCTGGCCACCTTCGGGCTGCTTGGAGTGGGTACGGTCCTGGACGGGATGCACATGCGGCGCCTGGTGCGCCGGGCGCGGCTGGAAGCACAGCTGGAGGCGCTGATGGAGCGGGAGGAGCTGCAGCTGGAACGCCCGGCGTCGGTGGTGGCGACCACCCCGATGACGTCGTCGCTGCGGGATCGTCTTTCCCGGGTTGTGAACTCCAGACAACACATCCAGCGAATCATCATCTCCCTCGCCCGGGAGGGCCACGGGGTGATCACCGTCACCGCTCTGGCGGAAGCGGCGCAGACGACGATGGAGCGGGCGCAATCGCACCTGGACCGGCTGGTGGTGCGGGGCCTCGCCGGCGCCACCCCCACCATTGAAGGGGCGCTGATCTACCACCTGCCGGACCTGCTGGACGACACCGGCCGCAGGCGCCTTGAGGGTTTCTAAGAACCACCACCGGGGCGACATGCGTTGACGAAGGTCCGCAGCAACCGGCGGTGGACGGCCCGGTGGATCAGCAGCTCCGGATGAAACTGCACCCCCATGCAGAAGCGCTGCGTGGGGTCCTCCACCACCTGAATCACCCCGTTATCTTCCATCCCCGAGACCACCAGCTCCGACCCCACCCTGTGGATGGACTGGCGGTGCAGCGAGTTCACCAGCAGCGTCTCATCGGCGACGATCCGGGAGATCTGCGTTCCCGGCATAATCCGCACGGGCTTTCGAAAGAGCATATAGGCCAGGGGATGCCGGGGGTAGCGGGCGTCCCGGTAGGACTTGTGGACCTCCCGGTGGACAGTGCCCCCCCGGGAGAGGTTGAGCAGCTGGGCCCCCCGGCAGATCGCCAGTACCGGAAGACCTCGTGTTCGTGCTTCCCGCAGGAGCCGCAGCTCCAGGATATCCCGCCGCCGGTCGTAGGGGTGAAAGCGCTTTTCCACGCCCCCGAAATGCACCGGGGAGACGTCGGCGCCGCCAGGAAAGAGGACGCCGTCCAGGTCATCCACGGTGACCCGCCTCCGTGGTGATAGCGCTCTGTGGCGCGCTGCAACCCGGCGGGGCCGTCCCCCGGCGAGGACCACCGCCACCCAGACCACCCAGTACGACGGAGAGAGACGAAACGCCGAAGTGGTGATTCCGATTCGCGGTCTGTCCATAAACAGCCCCTTCAGCGGTTGGTCAGCTCCGGCGGCAGCTTGCGGTGCCTGATCAGCGAAGCAAGGATGAAGATAACCCCCAGGACGATGAAGGGGTCCTCGCGATAAAAGAGGTCGTTCTTCGCGTGCCGTCCCTCCTGGATGATCCGCCGCAACGCCCCCACGGTATCGCGAATGCCCCCCTTTCGCTCCAGGGAGACGGCCAGGGTCTGCAGGGCCTGCCGGAGCTGGCGATTTTCGATCTGGCCACGGGCCTCCCGCCAGGCCTGACGCAGGTCGTTGTAGCGCTTCTCGCTGCGGGAGAGGTCGCCAATGGCGGCGATGAGCCACAGGCCGGGCACTTTGGTCCGTTTGCCGATCGCCACCGGCGGCGGCGGGTCCACGTGTCCTTGAAGGGCCAGCTGAAAGACCAGCCAGGGGAAGTCCAGCCCCGACTCAACCGACTGGAAGAGCCCCGCCCAGAAGCGGGGGTTCACCTCGATCAGCCGGGGCTGGTGGTCCGCCTCGCCGTCCCAGCGAAAATCGATCTCGGCGATGCCGTGCCACCTCAATGGCCCCAGCAGATCCCGGGCCACTTGCAGAAACTGCCGGTCATCCACCGTCTCCCGGAGGATCCCCGCGCCGGACTGGGCGGGAAACTTCTGCAGGTTCCGGTAAGCCATGCTGGCCACCAGTTCACCCTCCTGAAAGAGAACGGTAAGACAGTAGTCATCTCCCGGGGCGAACTCCTGCACCAGCGGTGTTCCGTAATGGTCGCAGCGATAGTCCCGCAGGAGTTCCTGAAGCTCTGTCGCGTCTTCGCACATCTCGATACCCCGCCCGCCCACCTGATCAGTCGGTTTGAGGAGTACCGGAAAGTGGGCTTCCTGAAGAACCTCTTCAACGGTGGTGTCCGCCAGGGACCACGTGGGGGGAACGGGAACACCCAGCTCCGCGGCGCTGGAAAAGAGTCGGTCTTTGGGGTGAACCCGACGAATTGCCTCGAATGGCGGCGCAATCACCTGAATCAGAGGTTCGAAGCGACTGCGGTACTGGGCGATCACCTCGGTCTCGCGAAACACCGGCATGAGCAGATACGGGCGGCCGTCATCAGGGCGATATTTCTTTACTTTGGCGATGAGATCGCGGATGAACTCCTCAGGATCCTCCTGCAACGGCGCGTGAACGAAGTTCTGTTTGACGAAGCGCGAAAACGAGAGCACCGTCATCTCCACGTCGTCGCAGCCGATCACCTCTACCCCGCGCTTGCCCAGGGAGTGGGCAATCACCAGGGACATGAGACTTCTCCCGTAGGTGACGATGACCCGGGCCGGGGGGGTACTTCGGTCCTCTTTCATCACAAAAATATACCCCGCCGCGGCGGGCTCAGAAAATACCTACTGCTGATACGGCGGCTTCAGCGCCGCCTGCCGCGCCGGAACGATCGTCCCTGCCAGCGTTATGATCACCCCAACCAGGGCGGTACCAAAAAGATCGCCAATCCGGTAGTCGCCGTAGAAGCGGTCGCCGAAGGGGATGGGCAGCTCCGGAGGGAGAAACCCGCTGATATCAAACCCCACCTGTTGCACGTACAGCGCCATAGCGCCCCCGAAGATCCACGCCAACAGGGCCGCCAGAACTGCCAGGAAGGCACTCTCCGCCAGCAGCAACCAGCGAAGCTGTCTCTTTTTCATGCCGATGGCGCGCATCGTGGCGATCTCCTGCTCCCGCTCGTGAACGGTCATCGACATGGAGTTGAGAATTCCCAGCATGACCAGGAGAAAGATGATCCCCAGCAGAATAACGAAGGCACTCATGTCAGCTTCAACGGCGGCTACCATCGTCCGGGCGAAGCGTTCCCAGGGGTACGCCTGTACCTCCTCGGGCAGAATCGAGTCCAGCTGCGCAGCCACCTGGCGGGCCAGGGCGCGGTTGGCCCGGCCGTCCAGCCGCGCCACCAGGTGGGTCACGCCTTCTCCGGTGCGGAGGAACTCGGCGCTCCAGGAAATGTCTGTCTGCAGCAGGGCGCGGTCGAACAGGGGGTACCCCGTGGCAAAGATGCCCTGCACCCGGGTGGACACGGTGTTTGGTGCCCCGAAGCGGTCGCGGACGCGGATAAACACCGCATCGCCGGCGGCAAGGTCCAACAGCCGCGCCGCCTCAACACCGATAAGCACCCCCTGGCCACCCTCTTCCAGCTACGACCCTGCAACAATCGACTCCTGGATGGTGGTGATCTCAGGTTCCAACCCGGGGTCCACCCCGCGGCCGCGCATGGGCATGTACTCCCGGCCATTCCCCAGTTCCGCCTCGTACTCGATACGGCGCGTCACCGCCGAGAACTTCGACAGCTGCTCCGGCAGCTGTTCCTCCGCGAGGCGCTGCGCCAGCTCACCGTCAACCAGAAGATCCAGGGGCGTCCGCCGCTGTTCCGCCAGGTACGACCGGTGCAGAACCTGAACCTCGCCGGTATCCAGGGTGATCATCCCCTGGTAGAGGGTGGTGAAATACCCGCGAATCCACCCCAACGCGATGATCATGATCGTCATGCCCACGGTGAGGGCGATCACGTTCAGGATCGTCCGGCGCCGGTTGCGGGTGATGTTGCGCAGGGCGATTCCCAGCAGTTCTTTAGTCATACTGCAGAGCCTCCATGATCGAAAGTCGCCTGGCCGCCAGCGCCGCGTAGAGCGATCCGGCCAGCGCCACCAGCACCCCCCCGAGAGCGTTGAATGCGCTGCTTCGGGGAACCCAGGCAAAGGTGAAAACCGACGAGCCCATCCCGAACGCCTCGGCCACCCCGCCCATGTCAATTCCGGTGGTGGAGAGGTACAACACCACCGGTATCCCGACAGCCAACCCGGCCAGCGCTCCCAATCCGCCCTGAATTACCCCTTCCAGGAGGATCATCACCACGATTCCCCGGCGCTTCATCCCGATGGCGCGCATCGTGCCGAACTCCCGGGTCCGTTCGAAGACGTTCATCAGGATCGCGTTGGTGATCACACTGGCGGCAACGATGACCACAAGGAGGTTCATGAACAGAATGAAGAAGTCCATCATCTCGATCATCTGAACCAGCCCGCCGTGGATGTCACGGTAGGTCTGGACCTCCACCTCCGGGAGACCTTCCCGCAGGCGCGCCGCGACCCCTTCGGCGGCGCCGGGGTCCTGAAGGCGTATCCTGATCTCCATGGTGTCTCCCTCCAGGTACAGCAGGTCCTGGGCGTCCCGGTGGCCGATAAAGAAGGTGTTTTCGTCCAGGTCCGGCGAGGCGGTTTCGAAGATCCCCCCCAGGGGGTACTGCAGGTAGAAGGGGCTTCCGGTGCTGTCCTCCACAACTACCAGAAGATCGTCCTCAGGGGTTACCTGAAGCAGTTCCGCCAGGGCGCGGGAGATGACAACGGTGCCGTCCTGCGGTGGAACCTCCCCCGCCACCATTCCCCGGGCGACAGCACGGTAGAAGCTGGAGTCGCGGCGCAACCCCACCCCCGCCAGGGTGACGGTACGCTCAGCCGACTGGAGCATCGCCCCGAAGGGCAGCACCTCCTCGCCCTCCAGCGGGACCCCGGCGGTGATCTCGCCGATAGCCTCCAGGGTGGTTGTGTAGTCCTGCAGCGGGTAGTCCAGGCTCCAGGGGTTGAGAAGGCTGTCCCGCCGGGGGTCGCGAATACGAATGTGACCCCCCTCTTCGGTAAGGGTGGTCATGAAGTTGATCCGAATCCCCTGAAACATCCCCGACATGAGCTCCATCACCAGAACCGATACCAGCACCGCAAAAACGATCAGCACTGTCCGACGGCGGTGCTTCGCCAGGTTGTACAGGGCCATCCGCAACAGCATCACCGCTCCTCCCGCAGGATGCGCCCGTCCTTCAGATGGAGAATCCGGTGAGCCCAGGCGGTTACGTCCGGGTTATGGGTGGAAAAGATGAACGAGACCTCTTTCTCGCGATTGAGTCTCAGCATCGCCTCCAGGATCTCCCGGCCGGTCTCGCTGTCCAGGTTTGCGGTGGGTTCGTCGGCGATGACAACCGCCGGGTCGTTCACCAGCGCCCGGGCGATGGCAACGCGCTGCCGCTGCCCCCCGGAAAGCTCTTCCGGCCGGTGGGTAGCGTGGCTGGTCAACCCTACCATCTCCATAAGGGCGGCCACCTTTTCCCGACGCAGCTCTCTGGCGGTCCCGGTAAGCAGCAGGGGAAACTCGATATTCTCAGCCACATTGAGAACGGGGATCAGGTTGAACGACTGAAAGATGAAGCCGATCCGGTGGAGCCGACGATCCGCCTCCTGATCGTCGTTCAACGAAGCCACGTCCTCTCCCTCCAGCAGGACCCCCCCTGACGTTGGCGCGTCGATACAGCCAAGGATGTTCAACAGGGTGCTTTTGCCGCACCCGGAGGGTCCCATGATCGCCACAAACTCTCCCCGGTTGATTGACAGGGAGACTCCCCGCAGGGCGTGGATGATCGTCCGGCCCAGGTGGTAGTCCTTGTGAATCTCCTGTGCTTCGATGATGGCCACATTGCCCTCCCTAAAAGTAAACCCGCGTTGCAAGGCGCAGGTCCTGGACGTTCCAGGGTGCATCCGCTTCGACGCGGGCTCCCAGCTGCGCCAGAAGTTCCACCGAATCTGAGACCACCAGCCGTGCTTCCGGCAGAACCGCGGCGCTGCCGGCGTCAAGGTCCCACAGCACCGCCGCGCTCACCCCCACCCGGCGGTCCCACTCCCAGGAGAGCGAGGCGTACAGGAGACCCGGGCTGCGGTGCTCGTCGTGGAAGTACTCACCCAGGACAGTGACGGCGTGGCTGCCGAAGAACAGCGAGGTGTTGAGCCCGCCGGTCAGGGCCCACCCGGTGCGG
>SKHA01000229.1 GCA_007117185.1 Spirochaeta sp.
ACACAAGCACGAGCGCCCGGGGTTAGTGTACATTTCCACCGGAACTGCACCTTACAGTGAATCTGAAGACGCGACCGACTTCCAGGTATCGGTTTCAGCGGTGCCACCCCCTTGCTTTAACACGAAAAAAAGGCGACCGCCGAAGCGGTCGCCCTCATCACAGCTGATTTCCGGATGGAATCAGTAAGCAATCTTGGTGCTGATCAGGATCCGACCAGCTTTGGTGCCAACACTGCCTGTTGCAGCATCGAACGCATAGTAGTCATCAGCTGCGAAGGTGCCGTCGCCGTCAAGCAAGAGGTCACCACTGCGGTAGTCGATGTTGAAGGTTACATTATCGATAACCTTGATATCGGTACCAACTGCGATGGTCAGACCCATGTTGTCGTCGATTTCCATGTCCTCGTTTGCGAGCATGACACCGAAGTAGGGAACGAGGGTGCCGAGGTCAGCTTTGACTTCTGCACCGAGGCCAAAGCCCAGGCCATTATTGGCGTCATCGTCGCCCTTGAGCTCCATGAGGAGCGCCGCACCGACTACAGGAAGGAAGCCATCATCGCCGGGGGCGTCGAAGAAGCCGAGACGTACGAACCAGTTGCTGGCATCACCGTCGCTCAAGCTGACAAATCCACCTTCAACGGACACACCGGAGAACTCACCTTCGAAAGCGATGATATCTTCGTCGTCGTCCTGGCCACCAAGGTCGATGTTAACACCACCGATAACTTCCCAGCTCATTACGCCCATGACGCTCTTCAGGTCGAAGCCAACAAATGGGGTAACAACCATGCCGTCCATGTCGAGGTCGTATTCGAGACCAACACCAACCGCAGCATCTTCGCCGAAGTCGTCGGTTTCAGTTGCATCGACTGCATTCGTACGGTTGATCCACGTGGCAGCATCAAGGGTGATGGTAGCACCGGCTACAGTGGTCTCGGTGAGCAACGCCAGCTTGTAGCTGTTGTTCTCATTTTCATGCCATACAGGATCGGAAGCGATTACCGCTTCGATGGTCATCAGGTCGGGAACTGCAAAACCGATCGCAACAGAAACGCCTTCGTTTGCAAGGCTGATCTGGTCAGTCAAGCCCAGGATGGAACTGGTAATGGTGTTGTTGGTACCAGCCACGTCAACTTCGTTGCCAGCCGTTGCAATAACGATGTACGCAGGGCCGAGAAACAGCTTGGCAGATACTTCACCAGCAGTGCCAGCGAGTACAGGGATTCCGGTTTCCGAGGCTTCAAGCACGATTTCAAAGTCTTCAACTTCCAACCAGCCGTAGACTTCGCCGCTTCCAAACTCAGCAGTATCTTCAGCGATGAAGGTGATGCTAAGATCAGCGGAGTTGCTCAGAGCAAAACCGGTTGCGGGGCCACCGTTGGCTTCCAGGTTCACACCAAACGTTGCCTTCGCCTCTGCCTCGAACTCTACAACAGGGCTGTAGGTCTGAGCGAACGCCGCGGTGGTTACCACAAGCAAAGCAAGCAGTACGAGAGAAAATTTTCTCATTATGGATTCCTCCTCGAATGTATCGGGGGCTTTTAGGCCAACGGCCCATTGCCGACCCCCGTCTTTTGGATTCCCCGGTAGTATAGCAACCGGAAATTCTACTGTCAACGATAATCGTCACAGCAACCTCTCCGATATCCACCGGACAACCATATAGTCGTCATCTATGGGTTATAACATGAATGTCCGGAAAAGGTAACATTAAATCGGTTGCAAACCGACATATTTGCAAATAATTACCGGGAGATCGTCGCGGAGCACATTTTCTGGTATCATTCAGGGGTGGGATCGCTGGAACAGGCAGTGCAGGGGTCGTGGTTTGATCTGCGGGAGCAGATCCGCCATCCAAATGAGCTTTTTGAATCTCTTTTTCCCGGCACTGAGGGTAATTCCGCCCAGGCGCTGCTGATTGATCTGGCCCGGGAGCTGGACCAGGCGGTGGAAGGTGGGGTTCTGGAGGTGAAGAAGCACCGCTTCACCACCCTCTTTGTGGAGCTTGAAGAAGCTGAGTTCTCCAGCGAGATCTTTTCGCACTTGAAGGAGCTGGCCCGGCGCGCCCGGGTGCTGGCCATGGCGATCGCCCTGCAGCGCGCCCTGTTGAGCCAGGAGATCCCCTTCATGGATGACGAGGAGAAGCCGGACGAGCCTGAAGAGCCGGGGGAGATCCGCCAGATCATTCAGGACATACAGGAGATCATCGCTGCGGACCCCTCGGCCAAGATGAACGCGGCGATCAAGAACATCCTGTTGCAGCTGCAGAAGTACCGCACCGAGACGGCAACGTATCAGAAGTTGAAGGAGCAGGCCACCGGCTACCGTCTGGAAATGTACTCCAAGACCTTTGCGGCGACGTTCCAGAACATCTTCACCAGCATTCGCCGAAACTACGACCAGTTCCGCAAGGAGCAGGACGAGATGCGGCGGCAGGAGCAGCGGTCGGTGATCGCCAGTCTGGAGACCCGGGAGTGGACCCGGGCTCTGATGCGACAGATGGAGGAAGCCAACCGCATCGCCGCAACTCTCACCTTCCTGGCGGGAGAGCACAGCGGGATGCGGGAACCCCTGGTGGAGCTCTCCCGGCGCCGAGCAATGATGATGAAGCTGCTGGAGACGGACCGCATCCAGGGAGAGGACTGCGCCGGCGGCGAAGCGGCAGCCAGGCGGCTGAACCGCATCCTGGCCATAGAGGTGGCGAAGCAGCTGCACCGCCTGTGCGGGTGCTGACAGCCCCGGCCAGAGCAGCTCAGGTGAGCTCTTCCCGCCCGTCGGCGCGCATCGCCTCTACCGCCTGCTTTACCAGCTGGCCGCTGCCCCGGCGGGAGACCAGCACCCGCCCGTCCTGAACCACCACAACCAGGTCCTGCACCCCGCAGAGCACCACCGGCTGGTCCGCGTAGACGTAGTTGTTTTCACTCTCCAGTGACCACATTGTCGCCGCCGGCGCCGGCACCACCCCGTCGTCCACCAGCTGGGCCATCTCGTCCCAGCTGCCCACGTCGTTCCAGAGAAATGATGCCGGAACCATGGCTACGCACTCGCTGCGCTCCATCACCGCGTAATCAACGGAGATAACCGGAAGCTGCGCGTAAAGCTGGTCCATGAACGGAGACTGCCAGGCGATGGTTATCCCCTCACGGGTGACGATAGGCAGGCTGCTGCGGCGCTGCTCGTAGGGCAGGTCGGCAACGGCAGAAAACGTTGCGGTGATCTCGGGCTCCCAGGTGGCCAGCTCCCGGAGAAACACGTCATTGCGAAAGAGAAACATCCCGCTATTCCAGAAGAACGACCCCGCTTCCAGGTAGGCCTGTGCGGTGGGGGCGTCGGGTTTCTCCCGGAACGCCTTCACCTTCTGCCCCGGTCCCAGCTTCTCGCCCTGTTCGATGTAGCCGTAGCCGGTCTCGGCACGGGTGGGAGTGATCCCGAAGACCACCAGCTGACCGTCCCGGGCCAGCTGCGCCCCCCGGGCAACGTCGGCGGCAAAATCCTCCACCGGGCTGATCAGGTGGTCCGAGGCGAGGACCAGGGTGGTGTCCTCGGCGGCACCGGCGTCGGTGAGCCAGGTGGTGGCCAGGGCAATTGCCGGGGCGGTGTTGCGCATCTCCGGCTCGGGCAGGACCACCAGCCGTTCCCGCAGCGCTGTCAGGGCCAGGCACTCACGGATGATATCCTTGAGCTGCGAAACATGGGTGACGATAACGATATTTCCCGAGGGCGCCACCGCCGCGGCGCGCTCTATCGTCATCTGCAGCAGGGAGCGCCCCGTCCCGGGGTCCAGGAACTGTTTGGGACGGGTTCTGGTGGAGGCGGGCCACAGGCGCGAGCCGGATCCACCGGCCATGATGATTACGTGTTCAATCATAAAAGGGAATATAGCAGGAAACGAGCTAAAAAAGCAGCTGATCCATCTCCCGGGGCAGTTCGCTGAAGATCTGCGGCGGAAAATCCGGGGTGGGGTTGAGCAGCGCCCGGGTGTTGAGAAACGCCAGATTACGCGCCAGCGCCCGGGCCCCCGTCTCTGGGTCCCGCAGGTAGTTCTCCGAGAGCTCCGCGGAGATTCTGAGGTAGTTCAGCGCTTCGGCGTAGCGCTGGGGCCGGGTGCCGTCGATCAGCGACTGCTGGTAGAGGGTGACCCCCAGGTTGTTGTTGACGCGGTACAGGCTCTCGATGAGGGCGCGGTGGGCGGGGTCCTCGTCGATGAAGAGGTTCTGCAGGCGGTCCCGCCGGGCGGTGAGGGTGCTCAGCAGCCGGCGGTAGGTGGCCTCGGCGGCGGCGAAGTTCCCCCGACGGTAGAGGGTATTGGCCCGGGCCCACAGCAGGTTGTCCGGTCCGTCCAGGGCGTTGCGGGACCCGATAGCGGAGAAACGCCGCATCGCCTCGTCGTAGCGCCCCAGGTCGTAGAGGATGAAGCCCCGCTTGAAGTTGAGTTCTTCCGGCTGGTAGCCGTCGGCGGCGGCGCGGTTGTACAGCTCAAGCGCCCGGGGCAGGTCTCCACCGGTGAAGTACTCGATGTCGCCACGAAGAGAGAACACCCGGGCCAGCCGGGGATCCGGGGCGAGCAAGCCGGTGGCGCGGGCGTCCTGGTAGCGGTCGTAGGCGCGCTGGGAGTCTTCCAGGGCGCGGAGCAGCTCGTCCCGCTGGTACCAGTACTCGGCGCTGAGAATGTCCGTGTCGATCTGCATCGCCAGGCGCTCCCGGCTCAGGGGCTCGGCGAACTCGAAGAAGATCCGCGCGTTGTCCAGGGCGGCGCGCTCCTCGGTGAAGGTCTGCATCACCCGGTTGTACCGGGCCAGGTGGTAGTGCACCTCCGGCGTTGCCGGATCAGCCTGGTAGGCTCGGACAAGCATGCTGCGCACGTCGTCGATGATGCCGCGGTCCAGGAGGAATCCCGCAGCGTCGGCGTAGATCCGGGGGTGAATCTCCGAGCCCGGCTCGAGGACCTCGAAGAGGTGGACGATCTGCCTGGCCCGGTCCAGGTTGTCGGTGCGCACGAAGTACTGGAGAAAGCGCATGAGGATCGGGTCGGTCTCGCCGTGGTAGGCCATCAGATCCGCGTAGGCCCCCCGAGCCGATTCGAACCGGGTGGGGTCCTCGCCGGCCCAGCGCAGGTAGTTGTCGCCACTGCCCATCAGGCCGTCGTAATCCTGACGATTGTTGAACAGGAGGATCGAGTAGAGGTCGTTGGCCCTTTCGTAGTCCACCAGGACTTCCGACTGCAGCAACGCGTGCTCCAGAATCCCCTCGCGGTCCACGTTCAGCGCCTGGTAGTAGGTACGGAAGCGCCGGCGGCGACGGGTGGGGTCTATCTCCGTCTCGATGAGGCGGCGCTCGGCGACGATGCGCCGCAGAAACTCCCGCCGCTGGGGGTCCATCCCGAAGACCAGCTGGTCGTATTTCTCCACTGCCAGGTCGTACTGGCGCTGATCAACGAACGCCCGGGCGTAGCGGACAAACCAGCGGGGACGTTCCCACAGCTCCCAGGCGCGCTCAAAGGTCTCGTTGGCGCTGAGAAAGCGGGCTTCCACCGCGTCGGTATAGCCCTGTCGGTAGAGGATTGCCGCGTGGATCGGGCGGTAGACATACCGCCAGGAAAGAAAGCCCACCAGCACCACCGCGGCGGATACCAGGAGAATTGTCCGCAGGAGGGGCAGAAAGACGTGGATAAAGCGATAGCGAAGGGAGCGCTTCTCTTCCTCGAAATCGAGACCGGTGCGCTTGCGGTACCCTTTGGGGACCTGCAGGCGCTTACCGGTGATCTTGCTGACCGCGTCGGCGATGGCGGTGGGGGTGCTGCCGGCGATGAGCAGGTCGATCAGGGCGCCGAGCTGCTGAGCGTCGCCGGCGGCGGAACCGATCGTCTCTTCCGTGGCGATCCGGACGTTCAGCGGCAGCTGAGCGAGGCTCTGCTGGATGTGGCTGAACTCGGTATCGGTGAACTGCCGCTGGGCCAGCTCCTCGTCCAGCTCTTCCGCTTCCTCGACGTCGTCGAAGTCGGTATCGGTGTCTGCGGGATCCTCGCCAATGTCGGTCTGCAAGCCGGCAAACTCGTCAAGGGAGTCCTCGTCGATGTCGAACCCTTCGCCGAAGTCGCCGAGGCTGAACCCCTCGTCTTCCAGGTTGCCCAGCTCGGCGTCCAGGTCGGTTTCCAGATCTGTTTCCAGATCGTCGTCGTCAGCAGGGGGCAGTTCGTCGGTGTCGTCCAGGGACTCCCCGAACTCGCTGTCCAGCTGGTCTCCGAAGTCGGCGCCGAAGAGGGCGTCGTCATCGTCGTCACCCTCCAGGTCAAGGCTCTCAATGCTGTCCAGGTCACCGAAATCATCCAGGTCTTCCGGGTCGTCGGTGGCCGGGGGGGCTCCGTCGGCGACAAACTCATCTCCGTCGTCGTCTGCCGGGGTGGTTATGTCGGCGGCATCGAGGTCAGCGTCAGCGTCGAGGTCAGCGTCGAGGTCAGCGTCGAGGTCGACGGAACCGAGGTCACCCAGGTCACCCAGGTCGTCCAGGTCGCTGTCAAGATCGAGGTCAGCGTCGCCGTCCAGGTCACCCAGGTCGTCCAGGTCACCAAAATCATCCAGGTCGTCGTCGGCGGGAGAACCGCCGTCGGCGACAAACTCATCTCCGGCGTCGTCGTCGGGGTCAGTTTCGAGATCGAAGTCAGCGTCACCGAGGTCATCCAGGTCGCCGAGGTCGTCCAGGTCACCGAGGTCATCCAGGTCGTCGTCGGTGGTGAACTCCTCAAGGTCGTCCAGCCCTTCCACCGCGCCGAAGTCCTCCACCTCGCCCTGTGGCTCTGGCTCGAGGTCCGGCTCCGGCTCGTGGTCTGGCTCTGGCGCCAGGTCCGGCTCCGGCGCCAGGTCCGGCTCCGGCGCCAGGTCCGGCTCCGGTTCTTCGCCGATGTCGTCCAGGTCGAAGCTGTAGTCCGGCGGAGCGGGAAAGTCGTCGT
>SKHA01000127.1 GCA_007117185.1 Spirochaeta sp.
GGTCAGGATGTCCTGCAGGATCGGTTCCAGTTGATCCAGCTGTTCCGGTGTTCCGACGGTGATCCGCAGGTGCCGGGGCAGGCCGAAGCTTCCCAGGGGACGCACAGTGAACCCCCGTTCGGCAAGATGCCGGGCAACGCTGGCGGCGTCATCGCTCCTCTCCCGGGGTAGTTCGAAGGTGACGAAGTTGGCTTGCGACGGGAGCCAAGAGATGTTCATCCGGGAGAGGGTGCGTTCGAGACGCTGCTTGCCGGTCAGGTTGACCTGCAGGCTCTGCTGAAGAAAGCCATCGTCCTGAAGGGCGGCCACAGCGGCGCTCTGGGCGATGCCGCCCAGGTTGAACGGCGAGCGCACCCGCTGGAGCTCTTCGATTCTGCCGGGGTCGGCGATGCCGTAGCCGATCCTCAAATTGGCCAGCCCGTGAATCTTGGAAAAGGTGCGCAGTACGACGAGGTTGGGATACTCATCCACCAGAGCGGTGGCATCGCACCCGGCGTCTGCCTCCTGGTATTCGATGTAGGCATGGTCCACCACAACCAGGATGTGGGGGGGGGTGGATTCCAGAAACTTCAGTAGATCTGCCTGAGTTATGGTCAATCCAGTCGGATTGTTCGGTGAGCACAGAAACACGATCTTCACCCCCTCGTCCATTCCACGGGAGAACAGATCAAGGTCCATTCGCAGCCCCGGCATCGCCACGGTCCGAACGGTGGCCCCGAAGAGGGTGGCAGCAAAGCGGTACTGCGAGAAGGTGTGTTCTCCAACCAGGACGGTGTCGCCGGGGTCGAGGTAGGTGCCGGCGATGAGGGTGAGAACCTCGTCGGAGCCGTTGCCGGGTATGATCTGTTCGGCCCTGCATCCCCGCACCGCGGCGATTGCCTCCCGTAGTTCCCGGGCGCCCCCGTCGGGGTAGTAGTGTACATCTTCCAGAGCAGTGACGATTGCCGACCGAGCGCGGGGGCCGCACCCGAGGGGGTTCTCGTTGGAGCTGAGCTTGATCGTACCCGGGCGGCGCTCACCGGCGTGATAGGGTTTCATCCCACTGATTGCTGGTCGAGTTTTCACCGAAACAGTGTACGGCGCGGGCATGGCGGGGTCAACGGTTTGATCCTCGCCTGATGACAGCACCACCGCTGTGAGCTACAGTGTCTCCATGGTGGAACCACTTGAACTGATTGGCTACGTTGCCTCCTTTTTCGTTGCGATTTCTCTGGTGATGAGCTCGTTTCTGGCGTTGCGCGTCCTGAATCTCATCGGGGCGGTGGCATTTGTCGTCTACGGGGCACTGCTCGGCAGCATCCCTGTGCTGATAACCAACGGATTTATCGCGGTGATCGATATCTACTTTCTGGTACGCATGGTCAGACCGGATCTGAACGGCGTGCGGTACATCCGTATTACCGAGGATCGGAGGGGCCAGCTTGATGATTTTATCGATAGTTGCGGTGACGACATCCTGCGGTTCTTCCCGGACTTTTCGCGGCAGCGGCTTCTGGAGTGCTTCCAGATTGGCGGATCGGTGTATCTGGCGCTGAAGGACCTTTCAGTGGTGGGTTTCGCCATGGTCCATCCGGTGCCGCCCTCAGGGAGCCTTGAAGACCAGCGTCTGGAGGCGCTCTTTCAACGCGTTCGAGATGACTATTATCCTGAGCAGTCTGTGGTGATCCCGGTGGATTACATCGTTCGTCGCTACCGCGGACTGGGTCTGGTTCAGCACCTGCACCGGGAGATCGTCACCCACCACCCCGGCGAGACGAAGTTCATCCTTGCTCCCGTTCCCGGCAACGCGTTGAAGCACCGGCGGTTCCTTGAGCGAACCGGATTCAAGGGCACAACGGAGGAGCAGGGCTACCAGCTTTACGCCAGATCGCTCTGATCGTTCGACTCTTTCGCCTTTCCGGCGATATCCGGCGGGTTTTCTTTCAGGTACTGGTGGTCTTCCGAGAGGTCCTCGATCAGCGCTGAGAGTTTCATCTTCAGTGAGTTTTCGGTGCTCTTGGCGAAGATCACGTCCCGGGGCTCATCAACAACTTTGCGAACGGCCCGCATGATCAGGTCGATCTCGCGGTATTCGAATCCGTGCATTATCACTACTCGCTGGTTCATGACGATACAGTACCGCTGCGGCTACTGTCGGGGCAACCTGTCTTGACGGAACCGGTTGACTGCACGGGCGAAATTTCTTAGCTTTCTCTAACATGGAGACCACAACGCTCTCTGACAGTCTGGGCAGGTACATGCTGGCAATTCACGACCTTTCGGTGGAACGGCGGGTAGCGCGCTCCAAGGATATCGCCGAAATCGTTGGGGTAAGTCGCCCCTCTGTCACGGGGGCGCTGCAGAAGCTCGACAAGGCAGGGTTCATCAATTACGAGCCCTACGGGTACGTAAGCCTTACCGAACGTGGCGAGACGGAAGCGCGAAAGCTCCTCCTGAAGCACCGCGCTACCCAGGACTTTCTTCAGGTTTGCCTGGGCCTCCCGGAGTCTCGAGCCACCGAGGTAGCCGCAGAGATTGAACAGCACCTGCCCTCGGACGTGTTGTGCCGGCTGGTGCAGTTTAACAACTTCTACCGTGAAAATCCGGCCAAACGGTACCGCTGGGACCCGGCATGCCGCAACCTCTGCGAGGTGCTCTACGGCATGCGTGGTCCGGTCAGGTGTTCTGACCTTGCTCCGGTAGAAGTCTCCGTCGAATAATTCGTTCCAGCTTTCGCTCCCACACCGCCAGCAGCGCCAGCGCCAGCCTGGGGATGATCAGCCAGATCACCGGGGCGCCGATCGCAGCAAAGAGCGCGGTATCCTCAAGGAGCGAGTGGGATACTCCCAGATGGTGGTTCAGCAGGTCTCCCTCGCGCAGGGTGAAGCGATCTGATTCCACCTCCTCTGCAAGAACCGCCGCGCCGTAGGCCAGACCCAGGGTATTGGCCACGATCCACGCCGGGCCCGTCCCGGCGGGCAGCCCGAAGAACGCCATCAGCGGGCGCAGGTGTCGGGAGATCCAGTGCATCACCCCGTAGTACTGCAGCAGCCGTGTCCCGAAGGTGAGTCCCACCACGATCAGGACCACCCGCCCCAGGAGCAGGGCCAGTCCCCGGGCCCACCCCAGGGTTGCCGCCGCCAGGGTTGGCTCCACCGCAGCCGTCGCTGCTGCACTCATGCCGGTTGCCCGTTCCGCCCAGAAGCCGTGGTCCGGTACCAGCGAGGCGACAGCGAACCCCAGCAGGAGCCCCCCGAGGGTGCGCAGAAAGAACATCCGCACCACGGCGGTGCCGGTGCGGCGGGTAACCGCCAGCTCCACCGGATAGTTGTGCGCCACCAGGCAGACCAGCGAGATGATCAGCAGCTGCTTCACCGTCAGGTCCAGCCCAACCACCACGGCGATCACCGCGTAGAGGTTGACCACTACGCTGGAGATGAGGGCCAGAGCCGCCCCGCCGGGAAGCCCCATCAGGCGGGTCACCGGTTCCAGCACGCCGCCGAATACCGCCAACAGCCCCGTCCGTTCCAGCACGAACACCACTGCCGAGGCGGGAACCATGATCCGAACCAGCCACCAGACGGTATCGATGCTGCGCCGCGTGCTCTGCCTGAGATGCTGCTGCAGCGCTGTCACGTCTCGGACTCCATGCGGTAGAGCGCACGCAGGCGCCGGCCAAGGGGCTGCCAGTGTTGGGCCACGTACTCCAGTAGTTCCATCGGTGGTATCTCGCTTTCTGATGTCTTGAGTTTCAGGGTCCGGTACTCGAACGCTTCCTCCTGGCCGTCTACCGTCCGGGAGATCAGCGACCCCGCGGAAATCAACGCCTCGAAGAGGTCTTCCAGAGCGGTGCGGATGCGCAGGCGGTGGCGTTCATAGAGTCCCACCAGCTGCCTTCGGGCGAAGGAGGCGTTACCGGCGCGGGTGTAGATCCGGTGCATCTCCTCACCCAGGGTGCCCCGTCGCTCTTTACCGTCTCCCAACAGGGCGGTGAGTCGTTCCAGGGATTGATCGATCTGCAGCGCCGCCTGGTGCAGGGCGTTGCGGGTATCAAGGTGATGGAATACTGCGTCGATCACCAATTGGGTCACTGTCCGCCGGGTATCCTGGAACAGTTCGCTCCCGGCGAGGCGGATCGCCTGAGCGACGGTGGCAGGGTACAGCTCTGAGGGAAGGCGGCTATCCACCTCAACCGGCGAGAGGAAGACGTTCTGGACCAGCTCGTTGACCAGGGTGATACGCCGCTGGAAGAGGTCCGCACCGGTGCGGTCCGCCGCCAGGGAGAGCCACGCCTGCTGGAAGGGGGTCCACCACTCGCTGCGGATGGAGAAGGTGGGGATGTACAGGTGAGGGTCATCCCAGGCAAGGCGTACCAGATCCTCCAGGGGAACCCCCTGAAGAAATTCCTCGACGGTATGGTAGATCACGCCGGGTGGACCGGGGTTCATCCTGGCCACACGGCGCAAGAACTCCCAGGCGATCTCCATCGCCGCCGGGTCCCGCTGGAGCTGGACCAGCGCCAGAAGCTGGGAGAGTTCCTGGATCGGTGTCCGTACCACCCGCAAGGGGATGCGTTCCAACCCCTGGGCGTTCACCGGCTGGACCGCGGTCATGTCGAAGCGGGCCAAAAGGTACAGCGCCCGCAGGGAGGTCCAGCGTGGCTCCAACCGCTGACGTATCCCTTCCTGGCGACTTGCCATCTGAGCCAGCAACTGGGCACGTACCGTCTCGAGGGCCAGCGCCCGAGTCGTTTCAGTGCTGTCCATCAGGTCCTCCGGGAGGGTAGCGGCGTCCTCGAGGGCCCGAAAGGTTCCCGGGTCGAGCTCCTTCAGCAGATGCAGGAGAAAAGGCCCCCGGCGGTTTACCGTGACCTCGTGCAGGGGGATTCGCAGTCGGTCGCGATGCAACACCAGCAGACGCAGGTGGCGGTGGAAGTCCGGCAGGAGCGCCGGAACAGCCGGGTCAACCACTCCCGGAGCGATCGCCCCGAGGCGTCGTCGCAGTTCCTGAAGCTCGTGGGCGCGGACCGTTCTGTCCACCGTTGAGCCGGTGAGGACCGTCACAACCCGAAGGTACCAGCGGTACCAGAAGGGGAACTCCCGGAAGCGCTGGTGATACAGCTCCGGCGGAGCCGGTTCCGCAGGAGGGAAGGGGACGGTGTAGCGCTCGGTCCGTCTCACGGCAGCAGCACTCCCGGATTCAGGATTCCCTCCGGGTCGAAAGCCAGGCGAACCGCCTGCATCGCCGCCAGGGTCGATGCGGGAATCGCGTCAGCAACATATCTCCGCCGTTTTCGTCCGATGCCGTGTTCGCCGGAGATCGTTCCCCCCAGCGAACGGGCCAACTGGTACAGGTCGGTGAGAAAGCGCGCCAGTATCGGCTCCCACTCCTCCTCAGAGATCTGTGGCGGCTTCATCGGGTTGATGTGGAAGTTTCCGTCTCCGGCGTGGCCGAAAATCGCCACCGGCAGCTGCGCCTTCGCGGCCAGGGTTCTGGCGCGCCGTACCAGGGCGCCAACCTCCGCGGGGGGCACCACCACATCCTCCACCGAGTGCCATTGGCCACTCTGGCGCTTCACCCACCACGGCACCGCTTTGCGCAGCTTCCACAGCTCGGCGTCGCTTCCCCGCAGGAGCTTTCCACCGTTGGTTGTCAGCGCCCGGCTGTAGCGCTCAAGGTGCCCCGCAAGTTCTCCCTCGCTCTGTGCCTCCGCCTCCACCAGCAGTATCGCCTCGGCAGGGCTGGCAATGGCGGTGACAATCCCGCCGCCCTGGCGCCACAATTCCGCAGCGGCACCTCGGGCGGTTGCACCGTCGATGTACTCGATTGCCGAGGGAACCTCACCTGCTGCCTCCCCGACTGCCCCCCCGCGCCGCAGAGCACCCACTGCGGCAGTAGCCAGGTCAACCGCAGGGAACGACGCCAGCAGCACCCCCCTGTGAGACGGGCGGGGGGTGAGGCGCAGGGTGATCTCGGTGATGATTCCCAGGGTTCCCTCGCTGCCCACGAACAGCGGCAGCAGGTTCAGCCCTGTCACGTCTTTCAGGCGCTTGCCCCCGAGCTCCAGAAGCTCCCCTGAAGCGGTCACCACGTTGAGCCCCAGCACGTGCGCGGCGGTGACCCCGTACTTCACCGCCCGGCCGCCCCCGGCGTTGGTGGCTACGTTACCCCCGATGGTGCAGATCTCTTCGCTCATGGGGTAGCCCGCGAAAAAGAGCCCCAGCGGCTCAAGACGGCGGTCAAGCTCCCGGGTGATCACTCCCGGCTGCAGACGCGCCATCAGGTTCTCCTCGTCCACCTCCAGTACGCGATCCATCCGCTCCAGCGAACAGACGATCCCTCCCGGCGCGGCGATCGCTCCGCCGGACAGCCCCGATCCGCCCCCCCGGGGAGTTACCGGAAGACGGTGGCGCGAGGCCAGGCGCATCAGATTCCGAACCTCTTCGGTAGACTGCGGCAGTACCACCGCCTCGGGCAGGCGATGCAGCGTGCGGTCGGCCACCATGTCCCGCTGGTACCGCTCACAGTCCGCAGGTTCTGTCAGCAGGCGATCCGGCAGGATCTCCTTGAGTTCATCCTTCCAGGTCGACATGACGAAACGCCCGGGAAGCGGACTCAAAGATGCCGAAGCTCGGCTCGCCGAAGCGTCCCATGATTTCGCCGGGGTTGGCCCAGAGCGTTCCGTTGAACTGCTGCTGGTAGCGCTTGTGGTCGTGACCGCTGAACACCGCGTCGTACACCGCCGATTGCGCCAGCGAACGGGCTATCTCAGGGTAGTGGTTCATGGCGATACGCACCCCGCCGGTTTCCACCTCGGCAAACTGACCGTGGAGGGTAACGTGGCTGTACCCGGCGGCGATCCTGCCGAGCAGAAAAGGATCGCCGTCGTTATTGCCGAAGACGCAGTGAATCGGCCCGGAGAACTCCTGGGCGATCTGGGCCAGA
>SKHA01000038.1 GCA_007117185.1 Spirochaeta sp.
ATTTCTCCGCCCACTCTCTGCGCGGAGCCGACGCCGGAACCGTTGCCGCCGCGGTGGGGGATGCACAGGTGCTGGTAGTGGATCAGACCCGGGTCCCTGCGGAGCTGATTCGTCAGCTCTCTGCTGCCGTTCTGATCATCCGTCACGGCGACGGCTATGATTCGGTGGATATCGCCGCTGCCACCGAAGCGGGAATCGCGGTGGCCAACAAGCCGGGATTCTGGAGCGCCGAGGCGGCGGAGCAGGCGGTGACCCTCTCCCTGGCGGTAGCGTCCCGACTGGGAACGCAGCAGCACGCCGCCGCTGAAGGGGCTCGCCGGGGCAGCTGGAACCTGCGGACGGTCTATCCCATTCCGCGGCTGCGGGGGCGCACCGTGGGGGTGTTCGGGTACGGACGGATCGGCAGGCACTACGCACGGCTGATGCACGCCCTTGGCTTCCATGTGATCGTCCACGACCGCTCCGAGCCCCCGGAGAGCCTCACCGAGGCGGGGTACCGCAGCGTCACCTTCGAGGAGTTGCTGCACCACGCCGATATTCTTTCCCTTCACGTCCCCGCCACCCCCGAGACGGCGGGCCTCTTTGGCGAGGCGCTGTTGCGGCGGATGAAGCCGGGAGCGATCCTGATCAACACCGCCAGAGGCACCCTGGTGGACACGGATGCGCTGGTGCGGGTGCTCCAGGATGGTCATCTTCGCGGCGCCGGCCTGGACGTTACCGCTCCGGAGCCGCTCCCCCCTGATCACCCTCTGCTGTCCATGCCGGAGGTGTTTGTCACCCCTCACCTGGGGTGGTACAGCGAGGAGGCGATGTGGGAGATGCGCCACAGTATCGTGGAGGATGTGATCAACGCTTCACGACGCGTCCCTCCGGCGTCGGTGATCAACCGGGAGGTGCTGGCAGATCCCCAGTCCCGGGCGGGGTGTTACTTCAACTCAGCGTTTCCCTCCAGTGCCCACTGAAGGATGATGTCCTGCATGTCCGGCAGCGTCTCGTGGCCGAAGTCGGGGTAGAGAATATGCTGCCGCGGTCCGGCGAGGTTGTTGTACAGGGCGAACTGGGTTGACGGGGGACAGCGGGAGTCCATCAGCCCGGTGACCATCGTCACCGGTACGGTGATCCACCGCGCCAGGTTGACCACGTCGATATACCCCAGACGGAGAAAGAACTGGTCGATCCGCTGGTGTCGGGGGTCCCGGCGTTTCAGGTAGTACCTGAGCTCCTCGTAGGCAGAGTCGCCCCCTTCCATCTCCCACACCCGACGGTAGTCGCTCAGGAAGGGATAGATCCCCAGGACCCGGGAGATCCGCGGTTCCAGGGCGGCGCAGGCCAGCGCCAGGGCGCCGCCCTGACTGGCCCCGAAGGTGGCAACCTGCCGGGGGTCCACCTCGTTGTGGGCCAGGATGATCCGCGCCAGGATCGCCGTGTCCATGAAGACGTGCCGATAGAAGAGGTCCTCCGGGGCCCCCTCGACGCCGCGGATGATGTGACCGCGGTGGGTGTTGCCCCCGGCGCCACCGGGGTCGGTGGACTCACCACCCTGGCCGCGAACGTCCATCGCCGCGACGACGCACCCTCCCGCGGCGAGGGGCAGCAGCGACGCCCACTCTCCGGCGTTCATGGTGTAGCCGTGAAACTTCAGCAGCCCCTGGTGGGGCTGTCCGTCCGGTTGCAGCCCCGGCAGGACCACCCGGGCGTGAATCCGTGCGCCCATCGTGCCGGTGAAGTACAGGTCCATGCAGCGCACCCCCAGCGCGGGGATGCTGAACGCTGCCGGCTCCCACTGCGCGGAAAAGCCGTGCGCTTCCATGCGGTGCAGCTCAGTCAGCGCCCGCTGCCAGTACTGGTCAAAGTCCACCGGGCAGGGGCTGCTGCCGCGATACTCCGTGAGTTCTTCCAGGGGCAGATCTACTTGTGGCATAGGTTACTCTACCCCGTCCGCGGTCGGCGGGTCGACCTTAAGCTCCAGGATGGCGATGTTCTCCACATGGCGGGTCTGGGGAAACATGTCCACCGGCTGCAGCGCCGTCACCCGGTATTTCCGGCGCAGCTCCAGAAGGTCTGTGGCCTGGGTCCGGGGGTTGCAGCTGATGTAGACGATCCGCTGCGGCAGGGGGTCCAGGGCCAGAATCGCCGTGCGTGCCGCCGGGTGCAGCCCCATCCGCGGAGGGTCCACCACCAGCGCCTGGGGGGTGCCGTGCCGGGCCACCACCTCCGGGAGGACCTTCTCCACCTCTCCCTCCTCAAAGAGGGCGTTGGTGATCCCGTTGAGCTGCGCGTTCTCTCTGGCGGCGGCTACCGCGTCGGCTACCGACTCGATCCCCACCACCGTGCCTACCCGGGGCGCCAGAAAGAGGGCGATGCTGCCGATCCCGCTGTACAGGTCGAAGACCAGGGGTGACTCGGGCAGATCCGCCAGCTCCAGCGCCCGGGTGTAGAGGTTCAGCGCCTGCTCCGGGTTGGTCTGGAAGAACGCCTTGGGGCGCAGCCGCAGCTGCACCGGGCCGCAGTGTTCAGTGATGTACCCGGGGCCGCGGTAGGGGCGGATCTCGTGGCCGAAGATGCTGTCGTTCCGGGTGGTGTTGACCACGTAGTTGAGCTCCTCCAGATGGGGAAACTCCGCCGCCAGCGCCTGCATCACCTCCTCGATCGCCGCCGGGTTGTCCTCACCGAACATCACCGTCACCATCGCCTGGCCACCCAGAGTGGTGCGAATGATCAGCAGCCGCAGCAGCCCGTGGTGCTCCCGGGCGTCGTAGTAGGTCAGACCGCCCTCGCCGCTCCAGCGGCGCAGGAACTCCCGGATCTGTTCGGAGGGGTCCGGCTGGAGGTGGCACTCCGTCAGGTCAAGAACGCGGTCGAAGCGGCCGGCCACGTGGAAGCCAAGACCGCGGCGGTCAGGGATCTCGGCGGCGTTGTCCACCTCCGCCTGCTGCAGCCACCGCTGGGCTCCGAAGGAGAACTCCAGTTTGTTCCGGTAGCGCCGGGTGGTTGCGGCGGGGAGGATGGGCAGGATCGCAGGCAGGGGGGTGCCCGCGGGGGGGGCGGTACCCGCCGGGGGCGTGTTGCCGGCCCCGGGGGTGTCGCCTTCCTGGGCAGGCGCGTCGCCCTGGGCAGGCCCGCCGCCCTCTGCAAGGGTGGCTACCGCCGGGAGGGTCCCTTCCACCTCGGCGAAGGCGCGCTCCACCATCAACTGCTTCAACAGAAGCTGGTCCGGGTACGCCAGATCCTGAAGGGTGCACCCGCCGCACTGGGAAAAATGGCGACAGAACGGCTGGACTCGGGGATGGTCAGTGCTGATCAGGCGGGAGACCTCCCCGTGGAGCGCCCCGGCCTTCCGTCGTCGCACCACCACATCCACCACGTCGCCCGGGAGGGTGCCGGGAACGATCACCTTCCGGGGGCTGCCGTCGGGCAGGAGGAAGGTGCCCCGCCCCAGGCCGCGGCTGTCGATCCGTTGGATCACGATTTCAGGCAGCTCTCTGGTCATGTTGGGGTTGTAACGTTCGCGCCGGGGGTTGTCTACCCCGGCGCAGAGTCGGAATACTGAAGAGATGCTGGATACACCGGAGTCGGCGATACTGCGCCGCTTTGTCACGCCCCAGCGCCTGGCCCGCATGGAAGGGGTCCTGGCGCAGCGCACGCGATATATCACCGTGGCGGTGGAGGATCTCTTTCAGCCCCACAACGGCAGCGCGGTACTGCGCTCCTGCGACGCCTTCGGGGTGCAGGACGTGCACATCGTTGAGAACCGCAACCCCTGGCGGGTCAACCCCGGGGTAGAGCTGGGCACCGCTCAGTGGCTCAGCATCAACCGCTACCGCAACCCCCGGATCGAGCCGGAAGGGTCCCCGGTTGTCGGCCCGGTGGAGCAGACCGAGCTGTGCCTAACGGAGCTGCGCCGGCGGGGGTACCGCATCGTGGCGACCACCCCGCACCGTGAGGGGAATTCGCCCCACCGGATCGACCTCGAAGGCGGCCCCATGGCGCTACTCTTCGGCACGGAAAAGGAAGGGCTCACCGAGACGGCCCTGGCGGCAGCGGACGAGTACCTGGCCATTCCCATGGTGGGATTTGTGGAGAGCCTGAACATCTCCGTCTCCGCGGCGGTGACGCTGCACACCCTGAGTGCGCGGCTCAGAGAGAGCACGCTGCCCTGGGGGCTCTCCGAAGGTGAGCAGCAGGAGCTGTTCACCGCGTGGCTGCGCCGGGACGTGAAACACGCCGAGGAGATCCTCAAGCGCGGCTGAACTGTGGGGTCAGCGGCACTGCAGCGCCGCTGCTAGAACGATCATCCGCGCCGAGAGCAGAGTGTCCCACTGGTGAAACTCTCCCCGTTCGATCCGGCCCTGCAGCGCTTCCACGTCCTCGAGGTAGATCCGTCTGCCCTGCCGGGAGACCCCCGAAGAGAGACGCATTTTGGCATCCCGGTGCTCACCGCACCCCGCCTGCAGCAGGACCTCCCGAGGCACCGTTCGCAGCATCGCCCGCAACGTTGAGAGCCGCGCGTCAGTGAGAGCTTTCACGAGCTGTTGCGACTGGATCTGCTTCTGCCAGACCTGGCGCAACCGCGCACCCCGGGGGTCCGAGTAGAACTGCCGGACGATGCGTGCGGCCGCTTCCGGGGGTGCCATCCCCGCTCGGACGGTTCGGCCGGCAAGATCAGCCATCACCTCCTCGCACCCCTGAACAAAACTGTCCCAGGGCAACTCCCGCGGCGGCAGCCCCCGGGCACTCTGCCCGTGATCGTACAGCTGCTCCCAGCGGCGCCGTCCCAGGGCGGAACGGAGGGTCTTCTGTTCCACCGGCGAAAGCCCCGGGACGATCCTGGCCATGGCGGTGTAGAGGGCGCCGCTGCGGTAGGCCGTCTCCACCAGGACCCGCGCGGCAACCCCACCCTGGCGGATCATCTCCCGCAGCGCCCGCACCGCGTAGCGCCCTCGCTTCTCCGCGCCCGTCCGGGGCATCGCCGAGACCACCCCGGAGAGTCCGTCCCGGCGCAGCATTCCGTCCAGCAGCCCTGCCGCGGCGTGCTCCGGTCCCGCCTCCCCGATGACCCGGGAGAAGGTATCCCGGGCCCAGTAGATCACCCGCCCGCCGGTGGCCAGGCGGACCAGCTGTACCCCCGGCGTCACCGCCGAATCCGGCACGGGGCGCGCCTTCATCTGCTCCGAGGCAATCCCCAGGGCGGACAGAGCAAGGCGCTGCCGCTGCAGGCAGCGTACCAGCTCCTGCGGCGGCCGCTCCCCGGCGTCCTCCCGGTCCAGGATGATCCACCCCGCCGCAGGAACCCGGCAGTGCCAGATCCGTTTGCGTGCCCCGGCGATCTCCCGGGCTACGTCGGCGCTGTTGACGGTGGACATCTCCACCGCCTCCCCCGGGGCGGAGCCGGCCAATGCCTGAGGGAGGATCTGCTCGTCGAAGATCCACTCCAACGCCGGCGGGGGGAGGAGAACGGGATAGCCCCGGGGGCCCACCCGGTTGGTATAGGCGGCCCCGGCGGCGATCAGGCGACCCACCAGCGCTGCCAGCCCCCCCTCGCCTCCGGCGATTCCGGTTTCACCGGCAGGGTCCAGATACATCTCGCCACGGCTCTCCCCCAGGACCAGCATAGTGTCCTTCCGGGTGGTAAGCACAAGCGTGTTGATGGGGTTGAGCCCCCGCGGTGTTGCTGGGTCTGCAGGGGGAACGGGTCTCCCCTGCGGTTTCTTCCGTAGTAGCGCCATCGTTCTGCTGATAGGATACCAACCTGTGAGTACCAGTTGCTACCACCTGATAACCAACCCCGGGCTGGAGCACGCGGTAATCCGGGAAGTGCTGACCCCCGGGTCGGTGTGGGAACCTCTCCTGGGGGAGCCACCCACCCCGGGGGAACCGATGTCAGGGGTGGTGGAGATCCGGTCCACCGGGCCGCACAAGGCGATCGGCGCAGCCCTGCTGCAGCTTCGCACCATCTACCACGCCGTGGAGATACGCGCGACCTCTACCCTCACCCCGCAGGCCCTCTCGGACCGCCGGGTCCTCACCGCAGAGCTGACCGCAGCGCTGGATCAGGGGGATTTTCCGGAACTTCAGGGCGGAGCGTCCCTGGCGGTGCGCTGCCGCCGCCGGGGCACCCATCCGCTGCAAAGCCCGGACATCGAACGGGAGGCGGGAAGCGCTCTGGTCCGGCGGTACCGCTGCCCTGTCCGCCTGAGCGCCCCTGATATCACCGTCAGGGTAGAGGTGAACGGCAGCGCCCTCACCGCCGGTATTCTGAGAACACCCCCGGAGATGGACCATCGCTACCACTGGCTCTACCGGCCCCGGGTCACCCTGAACACCGTGGTGGCCGCCGCGCTGGTACAGTGGGAGCGCAGGGAGACCACCTGTTCCGGGGCGCTGCTGGACCCGTTCTGCGGCTCGGGAACGATACTCCTGGAAGCGGCGCGACATTCTCCACGCACACTGTACGGCGGCGACAACAACCCCGAAGCGGTGGCGGGCACCAGGGCCAACCTGACTTGCAACGGGTTGGGCAACGCCGCGATGGTACGCTGCAGCGACGCCACCAGGGTGGATCAGTTCACCCGCGTCTGGGCCGACCGGAACATCACCGGGATCGTCTGCAACCCTCCCTTCGGAGTTCGTCTGGGCAAAGGGGTGAACTTCCACCGGTTCTACCGCGACTTCCTTACCGGCGCGGCGGCGGTGTTGCCCTCCGGAGGAATCCTGATCATGATGAGCTCCCGCCGCCGGGGGGTCCTGAACGAGGTCCTCCATAACGTCCCGCACTGGGACCCTCCGCAGGTCCAGCTGATCGAGACCACCGGGGTCTTTCCGGGGATCTTCTTCCTGCGCCGACGGTAACTCAGTACAGCGACAGCGAACGTACCTGCAGGTCCGCCGCGAACGCCTCACCCGCGGCAACCACCGC
>SKHA01000285.1 GCA_007117185.1 Spirochaeta sp.
CCTGCCAGAGGTATTCAGGGGTGATGGGCAGTCGGTTCAACTGTGTGCCCACCGCCCGGGAGAACGCCGAAGCGAGGGCACCGGGCATACCGATGATCCCCTGCTCGCCCAGACCGCGGGCACCGTAGGGGCCGTCCCCCTGGGGGGTCTCTACAAAATCCACCACGTACTCCGGCTCCTCGCCGAAGCGCAAGAGCTTATAGTCCCGCAGACGGTGGTTCAGCACCCGCTCGCCCGAGTCAAAGAGGAACGCCTCCCGGGTGGTGTAGCCCACACCCATCGCCATCGCTCCCACCACCTGACCCCGTGCCAGGGCGGGGTTTATCACCTTCCCCACGTCCATGGAGCACACGCTCTTGAGTACGCGGTACGACCCGTCCCGGCGGTCCACCTCAACCTCAACCCCGATGGCGCCGAGGGTCCACTCCAACCCGGGGCGTCCGGCGCCGGTCTGCGGGTCGATGTGGCTCAGGTGTCGGGCGATGTACTTACCCCGCCCGATCACCGGCCCGCCGATGGCGTTGCCGTCGGGGTAGACGTACCCCAGGACAACCTCCGCCAGGTCCAGCCCGATGTGGGGATCGTCCCGGACGAAGACCCGTCCGCCAGCTACCTCCAGGTCCTCCTCAGGAGCGCGCAGCGGTGCCGAGGCGACCCGCTTGATCTGCACCACCGCGTCGTCCACCGCGGCGATGGCGGCGCGGCCAACCATGAAGAGGGTGCGGCTGGCGGCGCTGGTCCAGTCGTGGGTGCTGCGGTCGGTCATCACCTCGGTAACCACATGGACTGCCTCCGGCGAGATCTGCAGGCGCTCCGCCACGATCTGCGCCAGCCCGGTGTAGATGCCCTGTCCCATCTCCACCGCGCCGCTGACCAGGTTAACCGTTCCATCCTCGTTGAAGGTGACAATGGCACCGGCGTCAGTGAAGGTGGGAATGGCCGGTGCTTTCCAGTAACAGGAGATCCCCTTGGCGCGAACCCGATGCTGATCAACCTCAACCCGGGCCCCCTGTTCCCAGTTCTCCCGATCCCACTGCAGGTGATTGGCGACGCGGTTGATGCACTCCAGAAGGTCTCCAGTGTTTCCATCCAGAACGTTTTGCGAGGGGGTTGTATCACCGCCGCGGATCGCGTTGCGCCGGCGCAGCTCGACCGGGTCCATCTTCAGCTTCTCTGCCAGCGCATCCATCCCCCGTTCTATGGCGTAGCCCATCTCGATGTGACCAAAGCCGCGATACGCCGTAGCGAAGGGGTGGTTGGTGTAGACGCAGTAGCTGTCGGTGGTGACGTTGGGAATGCGGTAGGGGCCGGTGGAGGCGTACCCGGCGGCGCGGCTCACGTTCACCGCGTAGTCGGCGTAGCCGCCGGAATCGAAGAGGAACTCAATCTTCGCCGCCGTCAGGATGCCGTCCTTCCCGGCGCCCAGGGTCACCGTCGCTTCCAGCCCCGGGCCGCCGGGTGAGCTCACCATGTCCTGCTCCCGGGTGTTGGCAACCCGCACGGGGCGTCCGCCCACCGCCCGGGAGAGCAGGTACGCCAGCGGTTCCAGCTGAATCCCCGCCTTGCCACCAAACCCTCCACCGATCTCAGCAACCTGGACGGTGATACGCCCGGGTGGGATGCTGAAGACACGACTCATGATGCCCCGCACACCGTAGGGACTCTGGGTGGAGGTGCGGATCACCACCTGGCCGTCGCCGCGGATCTCCGCAATGGTCACCCGAGGCTCCATCGCCGCGTGATCCCGGGGCGGAAAGCCGCTGCTCACCTCTACCGTCACCGCCGCCGTTTTCAGGGCATCCTCGGCGTCGCCCTTGCGGATCCTGGTATGGTGGGCGATGTTCGTCCCCGGTTCCGGCAGGATCGCGGGAATGTGCTGGTAGGTTTCCATCTCCGGGTGGAGAATTGGCGCGTCCGGCCGGATACCCTCCCGGGCATTGCGGATCAGCGGCAGCTCTTCAAAGCGGATGCGGATCGTCTGTGCAGCCGCTTGAGCGGTACGCTCGTCGTCGGCGACAACCGCAACCACCGGTTCTCCGTAGTAACGAACCCGGTCTACCGCCAGAGCCGGCTTGTCACCCATATAGAGCCCCACCAGGACGGGAAAGTCGGAACCCCGAAAGACGCCGCGCACCCCCGGCATCGCCCGCGCCGCAGCGTCGTCAATCTCCAGGATGCGACCGTGAGCGGTGCGACTGGTTGCCAGTGCTGCGTACAGCATCCCGGGCAGCTGAAAATCGTCAGTATAGCGGGTGCGTCCGGTGGTCTTGTCCGGGGCGTCCTTTCGGGGCAGGCTCACCCCGAGGTTGCTCGTCTGTAAAGCGTTATCTGAACTATTCACTATGAAATAATAACCTCCCGCCGCGGTACCGGGCAATCGCTTCGGGAAGGTTCAGTGCACCAGTTCAGTGCACCAGTTCAGTGCACCAGTTCGGCGTGGATATTCCGGCAGCGGGTCTCGGTAATAAAGAGGGTGGCAACAAACGCCGTCGCCATCGCTGCGATACACACCAGCACCGCTACTGAGTAGTCACCGCCCCGATCGAGGATGCGCCCCATCAGCAGGGGTATCACCGCCGCCCCGAGAAAACCGCCCACGTTCACCACGGCGGTGGAAGATCCGGAGTAGTTCGGATCGTTTACCTCTTTTCCGCATGGAAGGGTGGTCAGGACAACACCAGCGGACAGTCCAATAACGATCATCACCGCAGTGAGGAGATCCCCTGATCCGGCCCGGCCGGATACAAGCAGTATCCACGCACCCAGCCCCAACAGGGTCATCACCGCCATCGGCACCCGCCGTCGCTGCAACCGGTCAGACAGCAGGGCGAAGAGAAATCCCCCCATGGCGATCGCCGCCACCGCGCCGGTAAGGAGGCGGGACGCCCGCGCGGCGGAGATGCCGACAGTCGAAACCAGGTACGCCTGCCCGAACGTTCCGGTAAGGGTCACGAACGCCCCATAGACACCGGCAAAGACGATCCACGGCGGCCAGGTGCGCCAGTTCTTCAGCGTTGCCACCAGCGCCGGTCCGACCCCCCCACCGGGAGCGGCAGCGGGAACATCTCTCACCCCGGGTGGCGGGCGATCCCGGACCAGAACGTAGCAGAGGATCCCCGCCAGGGCCGCGAAGGCAGCCACTACCAGAAAGGGCAGACGCCAGCCCACCGCTCGGGAAATCCGATACAGCGGTGCCTGCGCCAGGACACCACCCAGTGTCCCCACCAGGCCGGTAAGCCCGGTCATCGTTGCAAACTCACCCTCTTTGAACCAGAGAGCCAGAACTTTGAGTATGCCCACGAAGACCGCCGATACCCCGATGCCCACCACCAGCCGTCCCAGAAAGAGCACCGCCGTGACCGGTGCGGTCGCAAAGATCACCGTCCCCAGCGCAATCAGGAGCGCCGACACTGAGATTGTCCGCCGGGGACCCAGCGAATCCGCCAGGAGGCCCGCGGGAATCTGCAACGCCGCGTAGGTGTAGAAGTACACTGCTCCGATTCCGGCGAAGGCGGTGGCGCTCAGGGAAAACTCCCGGGTCAGATCCTCTTGCAGCACCCCTATTGCCAGGCGGTGAAAGTAAACAACCATGTAGGGGACCAGGAGAACCCCCCACAGAATCCAGCGATACCAGCGGTGCTGTTCCTTCATCCTGTCACCGCCACGGTGAGCCACATCAGGACGAAGCTGACGATGATCGAGACGTTTACCAGGGTGGTGGCCAGTCGCGTATCGAGGCCGAACTGAACCGAATACGGGATGATGGTCATGCCGATGGGAAGGATGAACGCGATGGCCAGGACCTGTTGCTGCAGAAGCGGGCCGCCGAGAAACACTACCGCCGCCACCGAAGAGGCGATTCCGATGAGGTAGCGCAGCCCCAGGATCTTGAACACCAGCCCGGCATCACCTTTGCGCCAGCGCAGTGACTGGAAGACCCCAAGTACCAGAAGGGCCAGCGCCCCGTTTGCCCCGGCAACGATATCGATCGCCCGGGAGATCATCGGGGGAAAGGAGATCCCGGCAAGGTTCATCACCACCCCAACGGCAAACGCGATCAGCGGTACCGAGGTTGCCAGCGTTCTGACCACCGTCATCAGCGTCTCAGCCAGGTGCATCCGGTCTTCCCGGCTGTAGTACGCCGCCAGCACGTAATTGGTCCCCAGAACGACAATACCGTTACCCACGTCAAAGAGCGCCAGTAGCTTTATCGCTTCGATGCCCCATATCTCCAGCACGATAGGAAAGGCAAACAATCCGTTATTGAACCCCATGGAGGCGATCATGATCACCCCCTTCTCCATCCTGCTGCGGCGACGGAACACCGCCGAGGTAACCACAAACGCCACAGCGGTATGGGCCAGGGATAACAGCGGCAGAAAGAGCAGCCCCGGACTGAACTGGATTTGCGGGACGGTCTGCAGAACCAGCGCCGGGAGGGTCACGTTCAGGACGAGCCTGGCCAGCCCGCTTCCCTGTTCCCGGGTGACCAGACCGGTCTTGCGCAACAGGTACCCCAGACTGATGATCAGCAGGGCAGAGAAGAATACAGCGTCAGCCATCGATGGTGAACGTGCGGAACGTTGCCGTTGCCGCAATGGGACGGAGGTTTACTGCGTCTACTCGTGATCCAGGAGGGCCCTGATGGAGGAATGCGGCGAACCGGTCCAGAGCATCCCGGGAGCCCTCGGCGTGTATCTCTACGGACCCGTCCGCTTCGTTTCTGACCCACCCGGTGATCCCCAGGAAGGACGCCTGGCGCCGGCAGTTGTAACGGAACCCGACACCCTGAACGCGCCCGAGAACGGTAGCGCGAAACGCGGCGATCTCAGGTTGACTCACCGCGCTCGGTTCGCAGTCGTGTAATCAGCTCTTCCAGCTCGGCGTAGTCAAAGGGCTTGTACAGAACTTCAAAGGGGATGGGAAACTCGGGGCGGAGAAAACCGCTGGTGATGAGCACCAGCTTCTCCGGGCAGTACCGCTGGAGAAACCGGATCCAGTAGTCGCCCCCCAGGATCTCCATCCGGTAGTCCGTGACAATCACGTCCACCGGAGAATCCAGGATGTGCTTGATCGCTCCAACCCCGTCGGACGCCACCAGAACGGAGTATCCCTTTCTCTCGAGGTAGTCCCGGAGAGTCAGTCTGATTGCGTCTTCATCCTCCACAAGGAGGATTGTCACCCCGTCACCCATGGCGTTATCAGGCGCGCCGAGTTGCGCGGTTCTCCGCCAGCTGCTCGATCAGACCAGGAAGAGCCTCAAGTTCAATTGGTTTCTTCAGGAAGGCGTCTGCCCCCGCTTCGTGGGCACGAGTTTCGGTGTCTCCGTCATCCATGCCGGAGATAGCGATCACGATGGGTCGCGAGAGGTTTTCGTCAGCCTTGATCTGGCGGCACAGCTTGAAGCCGTCAACGCCGGGAAGGTTGATGTCCAGAATCACCACGTCAGGCTTGTACTCGGTAATCGCCTTGCCGGCGTCATACCCGTCCAGAGCCTGGTTTACCCGGAAGTCGGGATAGCGCTTGTCCAGAAACTGCTTGACCATGTCGTTCAGATCAGAGTCGTCTTCAACAACCAGAACCTGCTCTATCCGGGCCTGTTCTGCCAGAATCTGCTTCAGCTCATCTGGAAGACGCATGCCCTGCTTCTGCAGGAACTTGGCCAGAACATCAGCGTATACCCGGTACTGACCACCGGGAGTGGTGTACGCTTCAAGGTGGCCTTTATCTATCCAGTTAATTGCGGTCTGGTTTACCACACCGCAGATATTTGCAACTTCGTGAGCAGAAAAGACCCGCTCTTTCTTGTTTGTTCGTGCCATTGTTCTTCCTCACAACATATAGTCTGACATAAGTATACTCTTAATATCTCAATAATGTCAATCAAAGTATTTCCGAATCTCCACGAGATCGAATCCTCTACGCAGGAGCCGCTGAATCTGCTTCTCCCGCGGCACCAATCTCACCGTCGCCGCAGCACGTTCCAGGGCGTATTCAAAACCACCGGGGTTTTCGGCCACGTAATCACGAACGGTCTGCTCCGCCAGTTCCCGGTCAACCCCGGCGCGCTGCAGCCCTGCAAGAATGGCTCGCCGACTGCGCCCGCTGCCGCTCATGTGGGACCGGACCCACTCCCGGGCAAAACGACTGTCACTCTGGTAGTTGCGCTGATGAAGACGCTCAAGAGCGTACTCCGCCGCCGCCGGGGAGTAGCCTCGCTGGCGCAGTTTGCGGGTGATCTCGGCACGGCTGTGCTCCCGGCGGGCCACCATCTCTACTGCCGCCGCAACCACGAACGTCCGCTCACCAGCTCTGGCAAGAGCCTGCAGCTCCCCAAAGGTGAGCCACTGCCCCACCGAGAGGGCCGGCTGTGTATCAGAGATTACAGAGCGGTCCATATCGAAACGGATTGTTCGCCTGGAGGATTCCGAGGTTGCAAAGGCGACAAAAACACAAACGCCCGCAGCGAGGCTCGCATGCGGGCGGATGGAAAGGACCTCGCCGGGGAGATCCGGAGGGGTATTCTTAACGCTTGGAGAACTGGAACTTACGGCGCGCACCACGCTGCCCGAATTTCTTCCGCTCAACCATTCGGGGATCGCGGGTAAGGAACCCGTTGACCCGCATCGTCTTGAGAAGGTTCTCGTCGTACTTGACCAGCGCCCGGGCAATACCGTGGCGAATTGCCCCGGCCTGCCCGCTCTCACCGCCGCCCTTCACGTTGACCACCACGTCAAAGAGTGTTTCTTTTTCAGTGACCGCCAGGGGCTGCTTGTACACAATCATGTTTTCCGGGCGATGGAAGAAATTGTCTGCTTCCCGTCCGTTAATCAGGACCTTGCCCGTTCCAGGGCGCAGATACACCCGCGCAACTGAAGTCTTTCGCCGTCCGGTAC
>SKHA01000155.1 GCA_007117185.1 Spirochaeta sp.
AGGGGTCCTTCACCGGGGCAATCGGGCGCAAGCGGGGCCGGTTCGAGCTGGCCAATAAAGGAACCCTGTTCCTGGACGAGATCGGTGAGATCAACCAGAACCTGCAGATAAAGATTCTGAGGGTCCTTCAGGAGCGTGAGTTCGAGCGGGTAGGCGGGGAGGAGACGTTGCAGGCAGATGTGCGGGTCATCACCGCTACCAACCGGGATCTGAAACAGGAGATCGCTGCGGGGCGCTTTCGGGAAGACCTGTACTACCGACTCAACGTCGTCAATCTGCACGTCCCCCCGCTGCGTGAGCGCAAGGAAGATATCCCCCTGCTTGTCGCGTCGTTCATCAAGGAGTTTTCCCGGGAAAACAACAAGCTGGTTGAAGGTATCGATACCCGGGCACGGGCAGCGCTTCATCGCCACAACTGGCCCGGTAACATCAGGGAGCTTCGCAACAGCATCGAGAGCGCCGTAGTGCTGTGCAAGAGCTCGGTGATCACCCGAGAGGACCTTCCACCGTCCATCGGTGGCGACGACAGCGACACCGTAGATCAGGTGCACCTACCTATCGGGGTCCCGTTGAGCGAGGTGGAACGCGAGGTGATTCGAGCCAACCTGGCAGCTCAGAATGGAAACAAGACGCGAACCGCAGACATCCTCGGAATCGGACGAAAGACCCTGCACCGGAAGATCTCGGAGTATCGCTTGGAATAGTTCGGTCCGTTATATCCGGCTTCTTCCCAGTTTCACCGCTGCGGTGACGAAGGCGATCCATGCGGCAACGATGATTCCGGCACTGAGGTTGGCCGGCAGGAAGAACCAGGTCAGAGAGATCAATCCGAGGACGATCATGACGGTGTAGACCACCGCCAGCAGCTGGTGGCCGTGGAGTCCACGATCAATCAGCCGATGATGAAGATGTTCCCGGTCAGGGGTGTGGATCGGTTCTCCCCGGCGAATACGCCGGATAATCGCCATAAGCGTGTCGGCCACCGGGATGAAGAGCAGGGTGACAACCGGCAGAATGGCAATGGTAGGAGCCCCGGCGGAACCGTTCTGGCTGATCCCGAAGAGGGGAATCACCGCAAGGATGAATCCAAGGCTGAGAGACCCGCCGTCCCCCATGAAAATCTTGGCCGGCGGAGCGTTATACACCAGAAAGCCGGCCAGGCTTCCTACCAGAGCAAATGCAAAGACCGCCGGAAGGAGCATCCCCTGGCCGTAACCGATGATGCCCATAAAAAACGCCGCGATCAGCGCGATGCCGCCAGCCATCCCATCGGCACCGTCAATGAGGTTCACCGCGTTGGCGATGGAGACGATCCAGAATATCGTTGCCGGCACGGCAATCCACAGAGGTATCTGGATCTCACCGAAGACCGGTACCTGAACCACCCGGAAAACAAGTCCCGCCAGAACCGGCAGCAGCGCCGCCAGCAGCTGAATGCCGAATTTGAAGGGCGCCCGCAAGTTGACGAAGTCATCGTAGAGTCCCAACAGGTGGATCAGCAGAAGCCCCGCCAGCGCCATTAAAAGGGTGCTCCCCGGCCACAAGCCGTTCAGTTCCGGAGGAACGACGAGAACAAACGCCAGAACCACCGTCACCGAAAAGGAAACGATGATACCCAGCCCACCGAGTCGCGGGGTGTCCTCTACGTGAATCTTGCGGTGATCCACCTCATCGTACCAACCAAACCGGTGCGCCAGAAAGAGGACCACAGGGGTGAGAACGGTATTAAGCAGAAACGCGCCCAGAACCACTGCGGCGATGCGACCGATAATGACAAACCTCCAAGAATGATTGGAGGTTCACTCTATACTATTCCCCGTTCAGTGAAAAGCGGAAGAATCTGTGGTGCAGCTGTTCCATCGCCCGCCCCATCTGGTCCTGCGGGAGCACCAGTGAAAGGTTTGTGTCCGAGGAGCCCAGACTGATCATCTCCACCTCGATGGGGGAGGCATCATTTTCTGTTGGAGCCAACGCCGCAAAAGTCTGCTGGATGCGCTGGGTGTCGTTCCATATTCCCTCGCCTACGAGAGACATCACCGCTTTGTTGCGGTCCACCCGCACCGATCCCAGCTGCTGAAGCGCGGCAGTGAGTACCGCCGGCGGTTCCGGCATGTCCACCGACACCGAGACGGATACCTCGCTGGTGGCGATGAGGTCCACAATGACCCGATGCTCATCAAAGATACGGAACATGCGGCTCAGGAAACCCCAGGCGTTGAGCATTCGGCTGCTGTGGACGGTGATGATCGTCACCCCCGCTCGCGCCGCAATTGCCCGGAGACCCTTGCGGGCCACCGCGTCGCGGATCACTGTGGCGGGTCCGGTGGGGTCGAAGGTGTTGCAGACCACAACGGGGATGCCCTTCTCCACAGCAGGAATCATCGTCGCGGGGTGTACCACCCGGGCTCCAAAGAAAGAGAGTTCCGCCGCTTCATTGTAGGTAAGCTCGGGGATTGTTCGCGCTTCCGGGATGATCCGGGGGTCAGCGGTCATGATCCCGTTCACATCAGTCCAGATTTCTACCCGCTCCGCAGCCAGGGCCATCCCGAAGATCGTCGCCGAGTAGTCGGACCCTCCCCGGCCCAGGGTGGTGGTGATCCCCTCCGGGGTGGCCCCTATAAACCCCTGCGCGATGAGAAGATGTCCAGCCCGGGGGGCAACTTCCGTCCGAATCCGTTCCGTCGTGGCGGTGAAGTCCGGCTGGGCGGAGCCGAAGGTGTTTCCGGTGACGATGAGGGTCCGGCTGTCAAGAAGGGTCGCCGGAATCGCCATGGCTTCCGCGCCGCAGCGGATGATGGCGGTGGACAGGCGTTCGCCGAAGGAGAGGAGGGCATCACTGGTTCTGGGGCTCAGTTCCCGGATCAGCCCCAGTCCCTGAACCAGCGGTGCCAGTTCCCTGAACAGCTCCCGTTGCTGCTCCCGGTAGTAATCCTGGCGCTCCGGATCCAGCCGGGCAAGGACAACGTCCAGGGCCTCCTGGTGGGCCTGTTCAAGCTGTTCCCGCAGTTCCCGTGCCCCGGACAGGTCACCGGAAACAGCCCGGGCGGCAATATCCAGGAGGAGGTCGGTGGTCTTTCCCATCGCCGATGAGACAAGAAGCGGGGCCTCGGCAAGACGCGTACGGGCTATCTCCAGTACCTGAAGGATGCGCTGGCCGTCTCCGACGCTGGTTCCACCGAACTTGAGAACGATCACTGCGGGGCGTCCAGATATCCAAGGGCAAGCATCGCTTCCGCGTTGAGAATCGCCGCCCCGGCGGCCCCGCGAATCGTGTTGTGCCCCATAATGACCATCTTGAAGCTTCCGATGGGATCATGACGAATCCGCCCGATCATGGTGGACATGCCGGCATTCCGCAGGACATCTCTGGCCGGTTGAGGCCGATCAGCCTCACTCATGATCTGCAGCGGCTGCTGTGGAGCCGAGGGTAGCCGCTGCTCCTGGGGCATGCCTTTCCACTCCTGCAGCACTGCTGCTATCTCCTCGACGTTCGGGCGGACTCCACCGGTCAGACGAACCGTCACCGTCTCGGTGTGGCCGTCTATCACTGGCACCCGGTTGCACGCGGCGCTGACGGCGAAGGCAGCCGGTACAATCCGGCCTCCCGACAGGGTGCCAAGGATCTTCTGCGCCTCCGTCTCCATCTTCTCCTCTTCGTCGGAGATATAGGGGATCACGTTGCCGATGATGTCCAGCGAGGCCACGCCGGGGTACCCGGCTCCGCTGATCGCCTGCATCGTAGTGACCTGTACCCACTCTATGCCCCAGGTACGGTGTAACGGAGCCAGCGCCATCGCCAGAAACATGGTGGAGCAGTTACTGTTGGTTACGATGCACCCGGAACGTTTCTGTGCCCTGGTGAGGGCAAAGTGATCCGGGTTGATCTCCGGGATGATCAACGGGACATCCGGGTCCATGCGGTGATTCTTGCTGTTACTGATCACCACGTGGCCGGCGTCGGCGTAAAATGTCTCAACGTCGCCGGCAACGGAACTGTCCAGCCCTGAAAAGAGTACCCGAGACTGCAAAGGTGCATCGGTCCCCAGGACGGTCATGGCGGCGATGGAGGTCGGCATCGGCTGGTCTTGCTTCCAGGCACACGCCTCATCGTACCGCCGTCCGGCACTGCGCGGGCTGGCAACCAGCTCGCGGATCTCGAACTGGGGATGACTCTCAAGAAGGGTAATGAACTTTTGTCCCACCGTGCCGGTGGCCCCCAGAATTGCACAGGAAATTCGCTTCATAGCCGGCGATCGTATGGCACCGTCGTAATGACTGTCAACACATATGGCGATGCGTACCCCATGCATGGTGCAGCGTTGTCCGTTGGTGGTAGACTCCGGATTTGTGAGTATTCGAGCGAAGGAACGCCTCGGTGCGACGGTACTGGAGGAGATGCGCCGGGAAATCCGGCAGTCCGCTGGTCAGGAAGTCCTCTTCGTGGGGCACCTCGGTGACGACGGCGTTGTCGTGTCGGTGGAGGTGTTTGCTCGGGGCAGCCAAACCAGCGTTGCCGCTCCCCGCAGCATTTGCGAGTCCGGGGACATTGTCATTCACAACCATCCCGGCGGAGATCTGCGACCCAGCGATGCGGACGTACTCGTTGCGGCGGAACTCGCAGAGGAGGGCATAGGCTCCGCCATCGTCAACAACGAGGTAACCGAGATCTACGTACTGGTGGAGCCGGTGCCCCTGCAGCAGATCGTTCCGCTGGACGTTGAGAAGCTCGCCGCTGTCCTGTGCGACGAAGGGGCGATGGAGGCGGTACTCCCCGGTTTCTCCCCGCGGGAGAGTCAGCAGGAAATGCTCCGAGCGGTGCTGCGCGGGTTCAACCAGTCCACCGTGATCGTTGCGGAGGCGGGGACCGGGGTGGGCAAATCCTTCGCGTATCTGATCCCGGCGGTCGCCTGGGCGGCGCAGAACCGTGAGCGGGTGGTCATCGCCACCGCCACGATCAACCTGCAGCAGCAACTTATGGAGAAGGACCTGATCCTGGTGCAGAAAGCCCTGGGAACGAACGTCGAGACGGCCCTGGTGAAGGGGCGGGGTAACTACCTGTGTCTGCGCCGTCTGGCGGAGCAGCACGAGGAGGCGACGCTCTTCAATGAAGAGGACTCGTTTCAAGCGCTCCAGGAATGGGCCGCCACCTCTCCAACCGGCAGCCGCAGCGACCTCCCGTTCTTCCTCGATGACCGCCAATGGGGTCAGGTGAACAGCGAGTCCGACACCTGCAGCGCCTCCCGGTGTCCCAACCGGGAACGATGCTACATCCTGAGGGCACGGCAGCGAGCCGCAGGGGCTCAGATTCTGGTGGTGAATCACCATCTGCTGTTCAGCGATCTGGCGATTCGTCACGCCGGGGCCGGGTGGGAGGGAACAGCGCTGTTGCCGCCGTTCCAGCGGCTGGTTTTCGATGAGGCCCACAACATCGAACGGTCGGCGACCTCGTTCTTTTCCCTGCAGATCAGCCGCTACGCCCTGCGGCGGCAAGGGACTCGCCTCCTGCGCCTGCGGGGTACCCACCGATTCGGAATTCTTCCCAGACTGGCGATGATGGGAGTGGATGAGAAGTTGCTGCGCAACGCCGAGAGCGCCGTGGGGCGCTATATGGTCGCTCTCGAGCGGATGAACGATGCCCTGGTCTCGTTTCTCGGTGAGAGCAGCAACTGGCGGATGACCGCCGAGACTGCGGTGGACCTGAGCAGGGTTCTCGGGCGTGAACTGTTCGACCTTGCCGGGACGATCCGTGAGCTTTCTGATGGACTGATGCGGTTGTATCGCTCCTGCGATGACCAGATTCTTGAGGAGCCCCCTCTCCCGGAGGTGGTTGCGGTGGTCCGTCGCCTGGAGGAGTTTATCGAGGTTCTTGAGCGCTTCGCCGAAGGACGTCCCGAGGACGATCATGTGCTCTGGATGGACCGTCGCGCCGAGGAGGGCGAAACCGCTCGGGTAGCACTGGTGGTGACTCCGCTGGATATTCGCCGGCTCATGGTTGAAGCGGTCTTCGAGCCGTACAAGACGGTGGTTCTTACCAGTGCCACCCTGGCGGTTAACGGAAGCTTTCAGTTCTGGGGGAGCAGGGTAGGGGTTCCCCTGGACGACGACACCGTGATGACCGGGATCTATCCTTCCCCCTTTGACTATCCCGGGCGGGTCCTGCTGGCTGTCCCCGGAGATGCTCCCGAACCGGATCAGCCGCAGTATCAGGACTATCTGCGTCATTTGCTGCCGCGGTTGGTCCGGGCGTCCCAGGGAAGTGCATTGATCCTCTTCACGTCGTACCGGCAGATGACCGGTGTCTTCGATTCGATCTCGGAGGACCTGGAGTCCAGCGGTTTTACCTGCTTTCGCCAGGGGACTGACGACCGGGCCCGCCTGCTGCAGCAGTTCCGGGAAGATCACTCCAGTGTGCTCTTCGCGACGGACAGTTTCTGGGAAGGGGTTGATGCTCCCGGGGAGACGCTGCGGCTGGTGATTATCTGCCGGCTGCCCTTCCGTGTCCCCACTGACCCGGTTCAGCTGGCCCGCGCCGAGTTGGTCACCCGATCCGGAGGGAACGCCTTCGCCGAGTTGAGTCTGCCTCAGGCGATCATGCGTCTGAAACAGGGGTTCGGACGACTCATGCGCCGCTGGGACGATTACGGAGCTGTGGTAGTCACTGATGTGCGTATGGTCAGAAAATACTACGGCAGATTGTTCTGGGAGAGCCTGCCTCCGGCACGGCGATGTGTGGAATCAGGAGAGGAACTGGTCGATACGGTTCGTGAAAGTATTGCGGCGTGGAACCGCTGAAAAAAAACCGGCGACCAGAGGGTCGCCGGTTTATGCCTTCTCAGTCCTGAACGATTGCCAGGACGTCGCCCATGGACAGG